>NZ_JBFULJ010000215.1:0-5464 GCF_056400385.1 Priestia sp. P5_B4 | reverse complement strand
GAACAGGTGAGACCCCGCCCGCAGGAGTGCAAGCGACGAGGAGGCTCAGCGGCCGCCCGCGGAAAGCGAAGCCATGCACGGAAATCAACCGCGGTGTTACAAGCAATCTACACTAGTCCATTTATCTAATTTACTCATCTTTAGATGGGGGGTGAGTTACTTATGTCTCAATCTCTTTTTTTAAAACATCCTTTACAGCTTATCTATCAAAAGCATAAAAGCCTCTAAAACACTTCTTTGTTGCTATCATAAGCCCCCAGCAAGTCTCAAAACACCTAAATCGCCTAATGGAATCTCTTACTTTTAATGGACAATTATCTGTTTTTAGGATATATTTTTATAAGTTTAGGTTATGGAAGAAATAGTATATTGAAAACGAAAGGTGATTAAACGAAAGAATGGATGCTCATGTGTTAAAGGAACTGACGTATGAAGACTTTCAGTTTGTATATCAGCCTATTTATGTGTTGAACTCGTGGGAGACGCTTGGTTTTGAGGCTTTGCTGCGCACGGCTTTCGCAAAAGGGCAGATTGAAGAGTTGTTTTCACTGGCAAGACGCCATAATTATTTGTACAAGCTTGATACGATGGCAATTGAAGGAGCGATCAAGCACTTTCCGTTTGATGTGTTGAAATCAGAGGATGTATTTATCAATGTGTTTCCATCTACTCTTCTCCATCCCCATTTTCAACTATTTTTAACGTATCTGTTGAACACCTATAAAAACGCCAAGCATCGCATTGTATGGGAGTTAAATGAAACGCTTCATGAAAAGATTTTATGGGAATCGCCTGCTCTTTTTGCCCGAGTAATGAGTTTGAAAGAGGCCGGTTTCAAAATTGCGATTGATGATTTTGGAGCAGGGGCTGCAGCGATGAGACAAGTGAGCATGTACGAACCTCACTATATGAAGCTGGATCGAAGCTATGCTGAAGGGCTAGCTGACTGCAAGCAAAAGAAAGATCTGATTGATTTGCTTGTTAACTATTATCCGCATACGAATCTCATTTTAGAAGGCGTTGAACGAGATAAAGATTTAGCCGCAGCGATTTCGTTAAACCTACATGCTGCTCAGGGCTATTTACTGGGCACGCCGCAGTCGATCTCTTCCTACTTAACTTATAATAAGTACCGCAGTTTATTCAGACGAGAAAGGCTGCTGAACTCTTAAACCATACACTTCACTAAATAGATAATTTATCGTAATATGAGAACGGGTAATTAGACTTATATGCAACGCAGATGTCTTAAATTTTTATAAAATTATGTGATTTTGTGCGATTGTTAAAATATTTTAAGGGATAAAGAAGATGTGTTGGCTTGGTAGAATGAGTAAATTGCATATCAAAACAAGACGTTTAGTGAAATTCCAAAGGCAGATGGAGGATATTTAGTATGTATAGTGAAGGGGTATTCCAATTTTATTTTATGAATATGCCGCAGCCTGTTATTTTAATTCAGCAAGAAAAACATCAGCTATATTATAAAGAATGTAACAAAGCAGCTCAGCAATTCTTTGACAAAATGGAAGACAAGATAATCAATAAAGAAGAAAATCTGCTTTTTTACACACTTTGTGAAAAAGCTATTGCCACGAAAGAACCGATTCAATATCAATACATACAGCTTTTTCAGCCCGACCGGCATGCATATGAAGTAACATTTACCCCTCTTTTTAATCAAGCGACAACCCCTTCACATGTCCTTGTCATGGCTCAAGAAATTCATTATAAAAAAACGMAGGAAGAGAGCACGCGCTTACTCGATGCGTTTTTAGAAAATACGGTAGACGCCATTTTAATTGCTGATTGTGATGAGAAGGTCTTAACAGTCAATGGTGCATTTGAAAAGCTATTTCAGTGGAGAAAAGAAGAAGTTATAGGAAAAAGCCGTCAAGAGATGAACATCGTGTCAAAGAAAGAGGAAAAAGCAAACCTTAAATTAATAGCAGAATTAAAAAATGGCAAGGCGCTGCCTCCTTATGAAACAGTCAGGTACACAAAAAGCGGCGAAAGCGTGTGTGTCTCTGTCAGCTGTTCACCGATTTATGACTATCAAAATCAACTGGTCGCCTATTCGGTGATTTACCGGGATATCACAGCTATTAAAAGATTAGAATTGGAGCTCATAAAAAGCAAACAGTGGTATAAATCGCTATTTACAAACCACCACCACGCGGTTTGTATGCTGAATTTGAACGGCACGATTTTAAATATAAACAGCGCATTCTTGGAAACGCTGCAGCTTTCTGCAAGCGATGTGCTGCATCAAAATTACCGAGATATTGCTAAAAGACTGGGAGCCTGTAATTACAAGTCTTGGAATGTATATGAAGAAATTAGCTATAGTACAGAACTAACATTCCGCAGAAGTCAACATTCCGCACAGCACGTGTTTATTACCACCATTCCTGTTAAAGTAAATAATCAAACGGTGGGGGCTTATGCAATCTTACACGATATTACGCCTCAAAAAGAAGCAGAAGAACAGCTGGCTTATACGCTGAAAGAACTTGAAAATATAAAATATGCGCTTGATGAATCAGCTAGCGTTATGATTATAAATGCAAGTGGAATTATTACCTATGTAAATGATATGTATGTACAGTATTCAGGCTATGAAAAAGAAGATTTATTAGGGAAGTATTATCGAGATGCAGAGCTTCATCATGACCACCATGAGCTGCTTGAAACAATAAAAAACGGAAAAGTATGGCGAGGGCAGCTTGAAATGGAGACGAAGCATCATCAGTCATACTGGGTATCGAAAACAATTGTGCCGTTAAAAGATATAGACGGAAATATTACTCATTATGTATCCATTCACAATGATATTACTGAACAAAAAGCGCTAGAAAATAAACTTCATTTTGAAGCCACTCACGATAGTTTAACAGGTCTTCCCAACCGGGCGATGTTATTAAAAGAGTTAAACAAAGTAATTGAAAACGGGCAGCGGAAAAGCGATGAGTTTTTTGCGCTTTTGTTTCTCGACTGTGATAATTTTAAGCAGATTAACGATGAATATGGCCATCATATAGGCGACGAATTTCTAAAAGCATACACGAAGAGATTAAAAAGCTGTGTACGGAAAGGCGATCGCATTTATCGTTTGGGCGGAGACGAGTTTATCATTATTTTAAACGTAACAAATGGACGGGAAATTGAACAAATTGCTGGGCGGATTCATGTATCTCTTCAGCAAAGTTGGAATGTACGGGGCTATTGTTTACGCACCACAACTACCATCGGAGTGTCTATTTATCCAGAGGACGGGGAATCGGCTGCTTTATTATTAAAAAATGCAGATGATGCGTTATACAAAGGAAAAAGAGAAGGGAAAAATAATTATATCCTCTATCAAACGTAAAAAAAGCCTCACTGGAGGCTTTTTTATTTTATCCATGTTTTTGCCCACTTACTGACGGGTCCTAAGATCATACCAAGCTCTGATCCTTTTTTAGTTAAGATATATTCAATGCGAACGGGACGTTCAGGAATAACGTGCCGAATCACAATTCCTTCTTCTTCCAGCTCTTTCATTCGTTCGGTTAACATTCGTTTACTTAAAGAAGGAATGCTGCTGTGAATTTCACTAAAGCGTTTAGGTCCGCTCATAAGGACATAAATAATTAATCCATTCCATCTTTTTCCTATTATATCGAATGTTTTCCACACTTTTGGACATAAATCATCAAAATCATTCATTGATGTCACCTGCTTTATTGTATATAGGATATTAAAAGTAACCACTGTAATGTTATTATATACTAACATTTGGATAATGAAAAGGCTATCTTTTTTTATTTTCAAAACTTTCAGTAGCTTGGAAACGCTGTATTGTAAAGTATTCAAAAAAAGTCACAAAATCGACATATTATTGTTGACGTATCAAGAAAAAAGGTCTAAGATTGGTTACATAAAGTTACCTAGTTAAATAAAAGGTACTTTAAATTTACAATTACATCAAGAGTTTGAGAAAGAAGGTTAGTATCAAATGGATATCCTTTTGGCTATTCTTCCTGCGATTTTCTGGGGAAGTATTGTCCTGTTCAACGTTAAATTGGGCGGAGGTCCTTACAGTCAAACGCTTGGGACTACAATTGGTGCGCTGATCTTTTCAGCCGTTATTTACTTCGTAGTTCATCCCGTATTGACGCCGCTTATTTTTATTGTCGGAATCGTTTCAGGATTATTTTGGGCAGTTGGGCAAAGTAATCAGTTGAAAACGATTGATTATATTGGTGTTTCAAAAACCATGCCAATTTCAACTGGTATGCAGCTTGTGACGACATCATTGTTTGGTGTTATCGTATTTCACGAGTGGTCAACAACAACAACTGTTATTTTAGGCGTGTTAGCTCTTATTTTCATTGTTATTGGTATCGTGCTAACATCACTAGAAAGCGAAAAAAACCCAGAGCAATCTGGACAATTCAAAAAAGGGATTATTACCCTTATTATTTCAACAATTGGATACTTAGTGTATGTAGTTGTCGCTCGTTTATTTAATGTAGACGGATGGTCGGCGCTATTCCCACAAGCTATTGGTATGTTAATTGGTGGACTTATACTTACTTATAAACACAAACCGTTTAATAAATACGCAATTCGCAACATTATTCCAGGGCTGATTTGGGCAGCTGGTAACATGTTCTTATTAAAGTAGGGGTTGCAACAAGCTTCTCATTATCACAAATGGGAATTGTTATTTCAACGCTTGGCGGTATCTTCTTACTTGGAGAAAAGAAAACAAAGCGTCAGCTTATTTCAATTACGATTGGTATTGTGCTCATCATTTTAGGTGGCGTATTCCTCGGAATGGCTAAAAGTTAACGTTTACGTAAAAGTTAATGATAGTATGTATGAATAAATGAAAACACTAGGAGGATTTTATTATGTATACAGATTTAAAAGATAAAGTAGTTGTAATTACAGGTGGATCAACAGGTTTAGGACGCGCAATGGCTGTTCGTTTCGGTCAAGAAGAAGCAAAAGTTGTTATTAACTATTACAACAATGAAGAAGAAGCTTTAGACGCGAAAAAAGAAGTAGAAGAAGCAGGCGGACAAGCAATCATCGTTCAAGGCGACGTAACAAAAGAAGAAGACGTTGTAAATCTTGTTCAAACAGCTATTAAAGAATTCGGTACATTAGACGTTATGATTAACAACGCTGGTGTTGAAAACCCAGTTCCTTCTCATGAGCTATCTCTAGATAACTGGAACAAAGTTATTGATACAAACTTAACAGGTGCATTCTTAGGAAGCCGTGAAGCAATTAAATATTTCGTTGAAAACGACATTAAAGGAAATGTTATCAACATGTCTAGCGTTCACGAAATGATTCCTTGGCCATTATTTGTTCACTATGCAGCAAGTAAAGGCGGTATGAAACTAATGACGGAAACATTGGCTCTTGAATATGCGCCAAAAGGTATCCGCGTAAATAACATTGGACCAGG
>NZ_JBFULJ010000214.1:0-5518 GCF_056400385.1 Priestia sp. P5_B4 | reverse complement strand
GTGACAAACCTGACACAAGGCCCGTCACGATGCCTGCGACGGTCACAACAAGCAGTGTATTTAAACGAAATAAAAAACCTACTGCCACTAGCAAAACCCCAATTAATTTCAACATAAAAATCCCCCTCCAGTATGTATAGATCGTGCTGTAAATTCACCTCCTTTGTTTTCCTAGAAAAACAAAGATGTTTCGAGTATAAACAATTCTGAAAATTAAAACAAGATGCTTAAGGCATAAAATAGTTTTATTGGTGAAACAAAATTATAGAAGGAAGATTTATATAATGTGCATGGACTCAGAAGTAAAAGAAAGAATTCTGCCAGGGAGTTTGGGTAGTAATTTTTTTAGTTGATCCGTTGAAACACTTCTCCTAAAATACCAAAAATGGTGTATAATGCTAAAAGGTATGAATATAGAATTATATAGATTTCAACAAAATAAATCTATATAACTATATTTTAAACAATTTATTGAAGGGGGAAGGAGTATTTGAATTGTTCAAATTGCGGCCATTTTAATGATGGCGGGAAGTTTTGCGTGAAGTGCGGTCATAAATTACAAGAAGAGGCAGCTGTCAGCCAGGCGGCAGCAGCATCTGAATATCAGCCTCAGCCGCAACCAGCGTATGCGCCTCAACAGCCTAATCAGCGTGTCCGTCAGGCGAAAAAAGTGTCAAAATCATTTTTTAGTTATTTTGCAGAAGGAATTAAAAATCCAACAGCTACAGCACAAGCAGCAGGTGAAAGCCAATTCGTTAATGCTCTTATCACGGTCATTCTTTATGCTCTTAGTATACCTATTATGCTGTATGTAGGCTGGAAGCTATTGTTGATTCAATTTGTTCGAAGCATGTTCAAACTTCCTATTATCAGTGAAGAGCTGGCTCCATCCGACATGGAGGATTTTAATACGGGCGTTGATTTGATAAAAGCCACAGATATAAACAGCATCATTCACTTCAATTTTACCGATTTTGTCTTTAAACAAGGGGTTTTCATTTTTATTGGACTTGCGGTTATTATCGGAGCAACATATGTTGCAGCAAAGTTTGGAAAGGTAGACGTTTCTTTTAAAGAATTCTTCTCACGCTTTGGCACGTTTTTAATTATTCCAACAGCTCTTCTTTTAATTGGGCTTGTGCTTGCATTTCTCCATGTTGAATACTTCTCTTATTTTATGAATTTCGGTTTGTTAAGCATCTTCCTTGTGGTTCCATTTACGATTGCTAGCTTTAAGCAAAGCGGAACAAATGGACTTGATCGTATCTATAGCACTCTTATTGTATATGTAGTCATTACGATTGTACTGATGTTCATTGCGAATGGTTTAGGAGAAGAAGCCAAAACCATTATTACAAGAATGGGAAACAGCAGTGAATTGAATGATCTATTTTAAGTCGACAGAAAGCATCGTGTACAGCGGTGCTTTTTCATACCATTATAAAAAAGGAGTGTAGAAATTGGGATATTGCAGAGAGTGTGGCCATCAGTTAACAAATGAGCATCAATTTTGTCCGGAGTGTGGACATCCCGTCGAAAGAAAAGAGGCTTCTAGCCAAGGAGCAAAAACACAGCGTTACGTAGAACCCGCATCAGCTTCAGTAGAGGAAGAGAGAGAATCGGTAAAACCTCCGAATAAAAAAACAAAGGTTATTGCGATTTCAGTTATAGCAGCGGCTATACTTGGCGGCGCTTATTACGGAATAGATAAAACAATGATGGCGCCGAAAGCCGTGTCAGAAAAATTTATTGCTTCAGTAAAGGGCAATGATGTTGATAAAGTAAAAAAATATGTAAATGAGGGTCAAATTCAATTAGAAGCCAACGATGAGCAAACAAAATCATTTATTACATATTTGCACGAAAATCCGGATGTAATGAAATCAATCTCTGAAGGGTTAGCGGCAGATAGCAGAGCGCTTGAAGCAGGAGTTCCAAGCGAAGATCACTCTTCATACGCTAAGTTAGAACAAGACGGAAAGAAGTGGGGGATCTTTGACCATTACACGGTACAAATAAACCCTGTATATGCAAAGGCTCAGTCTACAGAAGATGCGACAGCGGTATATATTGACGGTCAAAAAGCTGGAACGGTAAGCAGTGACTCTTCTAAAAAGATTGGTCCATTTTTACCTGGTACGCATACCGTAAAAGGTGAAGTGCAAAATGATTACGGAAAAGTTGAAAACGAACAAGAGGTTGAAGCCGCCAACGGAGAAGATGTGAACGTTGAGTTTGATTGGTCAGATCATGCAGTATACATCTCTTCAGATTATAATGACGCGACGCTATTCGTTAATGGTAAAGACACAAAAACAAAAATTGGCGATATTGATTATTTAGGGCCACTCCCGATGGACGGTTCAGTAAAACTATATGCAAAACGCGGAGAAAAGAAAACGGAAGAAGTATCAATTAAAAAAGGTATGGAAGATGTTGCGCTTAATTTTGATAAAGAAAATACGACAGAAGCTACGGCAAAAGCGTCGGCTCCTTCTAAGAATCAAGAGACAACGGACAAAGGTTCAAAAGTCAATTCTGAAGTATCTACTAGTGAAGTTTCTAGTTTTATCGAACAATATATGTACGCTACAATTTCCTCAATTAACAGTGGAGACTTTTCTGTTGCAGAGCCATATATCGATTCTAACGGGCCAAAATACAAGGAACAAAAAGATTATACCGCTTACCTAATCAAAAAAGGAATAACAGAAGATTTATTAAGCTTTAATGTAAATAGAGTAACAAAACTCGATGACTCTATGTATAAAGTATATACAACAGAAGAGTATGATATTTCGTAYGGAGACGGATCTGTTAAATACAAAAAATTCAACAGTATTCATAAAGTAAAAGAATTATCTGATGGAAGTTTGGGAGTTTATCAGCTTATTAGTTCAACGGAAGTAAAGTAAAAGCTAATAAATAGACCCTGAAACAGCAAAAAACACAGTAGGTAAAAATAAATAAAAAAAGACGTCTTCTCATAGAAGACGTCTTTTTTATGTATGAGTCCAATATCAAACCCAATACCTGGGATACTGCCGATCTTGAAATAAATTATTATACACGGTGGAAATTAGTACAACTACACAAGCACAAATCATAATAATACCTAAGTATCCCCAGCCTGCCTGAGTGTTAATGGCTACAATCGCGCTAGCTGCAGCGGGAGGGTGAACGGTTTTTGTAAGAATCATTAAAATAAGAACAAAAGCAAGCACAATCGCAATCGTAATTAGACTTCGATGAAATAAACTCCAAATAATAAGTGCGGAAACCGTTGCAAGCAAGTGTCCTCCAAGCACGTGGCGAGGCTGTGATAAAGGGCCTTTGTGTGCCCCGAAAACAAGTACGCAGCTCGCGCCAATCGGAGCGAGAGCCATTGGATAACCAAGCGCTAGTGCAATCGCGCTGCTGATGATAATCGCAATTAAGCCTCCGATTGAAGAAACGACCGCATCTCTATAATTGATTTTCGGTTCTTCTTTTAGTTCTCCTTTCATCTTTTTAGCATAAGAGCTTAAGTAAGACAGAAAGGGACTTTTTGTTTGAGAGAAACTTTTTTCAATCTGCATTTCTTCTTTCCTTTCTCCTTTGTAAGTAAAAGTTGTTTGTCAAGTTGTATGTCAGAACATCTGCTATATTAAGTTAGTTTATAAGAAAACAAGGATTACTGGAAGAGGAAAAATGTCTTTTTTTATTGGAAATACTTTTTATGAATGAAAAAAGGCGGGATAAGGGGGAAAAGGGTCTCTATGTGCAGTAAGAGCAGGAGAAATGTATAATAGACTTAGAGGTGACTAAATTATGTATCTAGTAGACTACCATCATCACACGAACAATTCATTTGACTCTCAGGCAGTCATGAAAGAAGTGTGCGAACAAGCTGTGAAAAACGGCATAAACGAAATTTGTTTTACCGAGCACTTTTCATTAAATCCATTAGCACCAACGTATGGTCATATGGATTTTGATAAATATGAACGAGAACTAGCGGAATGCAGAGAGCAATTTCAAGGCCAGCTAGTGATTAAAAAAGGAATTGAAATTTGTGAGCCGCACTATTTAAAAGAGAAGTATCAAGAAACGATGAAGCAAGAGAACTTTGATTTTATATTAGGATCGGTGCATAACATTAATAACATCAAGCTTCGTAAACATTTGGAGCTGAACAATAAAGAAGCGATTTACCGCGCTTATTTTAATGAAATGTATAAGCTGGTAAGCGAAGCGGACATTGACGTGTTGGCTCATTTAGATTTAATGAAGCGCTATGCGTTTGAGCAATACGGTATTTACGACTTTCATCAATTCAAAGATATTCTTGCAGATATTTTGAAAAAAGCAATTGATCGTAATATCGGAATTGAAATTAACACTTCAGGTATAAGAGGGAAGCTGGGCGAAGCGCTGCCCGCACTGGAAGTTGTTGGGCTTTACCGCGATTTGGGCGGAGAAATTCTAACAATTGGATCTGATTCACACTTTTCCGAAACGGTAGGAGCACATATGAAAGAAGCAGTTGAAATGGCAAAACAGTGCGGATTTACGGAGATTTATACGTTTGATGAGCGTCAGCCAAAAGGAATTCGTATTTAATAGAAGTGGATTTTACTTTCTTCTAGAATAATAATAACTGCAAAAAGCACGCTCTAATTTGAGCGTGCTTTTTAAATTTAGTTCCGCTTAAGCTCCGACAAAAACCTCCGAACTTCTTCGATAGTCAGCCCCAGCGCGCGAGCTGATTCTATAAGACTTACCCACTCTTGATCGATTGACAGTACGTTTTCTTTTTTCATTACGATTCATCCACCCTTTGCCAGGGAACCCAGCTATCGTAGCCAAAAATGGCCTTAGACCTGAAGCTTTGCGTCACTATTTTTCAATAGTTTTGCCCTTATCTGGATAATTTGTAATAGTATTCTTAGTGTACAGTTATTTTACAAGATAATATTTGTAAAAGGTGTCGAAATAGGTCGATTATAACAAAAAAATTAAACGTTCATGAATGGACCTATCAGGTTGTTTTACGGAACTTTAAATAATACTGAAATTCAATAAATTCTTCTTTGGTCATGCCGTCTTGAATGGCTCGTTCAATTAAATGAAGCCACTCTAGATTAAGGACTGATTTTGAAGTCAGAGCTGGACAGCTGATGTCTCCTTCAATTAATTCGTCAATCGTTGTATGAAGAGAAGACGCGATTTTATCAAGCATTTGAAGGGAAGGATTATTATTTAACCCTTTTTCTAAATGAGATAAATATGATTTTGAAATATTAGCTTCTTCAGCTAAGCGTGTAATCGAATAGCCTTTTTTTAGTCGCAAATTCTTAATCTTTTCCCCTATCACATTCAGTTCATCCTCTGCTTATGGATTTTTTGTTCATTATAACGCATAACTGTACATTTTGTGTATATTAAAATATAAAATTAGTAATATTTTGTTCTTTATAAAGAATAAAATGAGTTAAAATACCTATTTTTGATGCAGGTATATCATGCTATACTTCAC
>NZ_JBFULJ010000213.1:0-5565 GCF_056400385.1 Priestia sp. P5_B4 | reverse complement strand
GCTCATGGAGGGTGAATGAATATGAAAAATACGCAGATTCGAATTGAAACACTATCCTATCACTATGAAAGTATTATGGTGAATGATGAAGTAGAGCGTGCGATAAAAAGTATCGAAGTGACGTATCGAGCATATAAACATAACCACGTTTTAAACGGACATGTAGTACTTTCAGGAGAAGAGATTTACGATCTTCAGCAGCTGACTCACGCAGTGGCTGGAAAAATAAAAGCAGAATTAGAAACTACATAAAAAACGCCTTTCTTTAAATCTTAAACCAAGATTAAAGAAAGGCGCTTTTTTATTAATTAAACTGCAAAAAGAAGAAATTAAAGTATGTTCTAAATAAAATATATAGATAAAAAACATAGCCTCTAAGAGAATTACTTAAATCGTACACATTATCTTTGTATTGTGAACTTTGTCTCTTTTACCACTACTTTTCTTTTACTATGTGTAAGCAACACGCCGCATAACGTAATGATGCTTCCAACAATGGAAGCTGCACTCGGGATATCTTTTAAAAGCAGCCACGCTAAGAAAAAGGACAGCGCAGGAGTTAAGTAAAGAGAAATGGCAGCCTCAGCAGAACCTATACGCGATGTCAGATAAGCGAGTACCATATAGGGAATAACGGTTGGGAATAATCCTAAATATGTCACGCTTATTGCTGATCTGACAGAGATATGTGCAAGTTCTGTTTCTAACCCAGGTAAAAAAACAAGCATAGAAATTGTAGCCCCCCAAATACTGTACGTCACAAAAGAAAGGAAACCATACTTTTTTAATAAATTTTTTTGACATACTATATAGATGCTTTCTGCAAGGGCAGCTAGCAGAATCAGTAAGATTCCATTAACTGAGTGTACAAAGTTCTCTTTGCTGAAGGTTAAAAGTGCAATACCTGCAAAGCTTACTGCAGATCCAATCCATTTTCTTTTTCCGAACTCCTCCTGAAAAAGAAAAATAGCTAAAAGCGAAGAAAAAATAGGAGTAGTCGAGACCAGTAAACTTGCAATACCCGCACTCACCGTTTTTTCTCCAATGTTTAATGCCGTGTGATATACGGTAAAACCTAAAAAACCGAGTGCTAAAAGAAGTGGAATATCTTTTATATTAGGCAAGCGCATGTGTGTGGCAATTGCAATAACTAACAGCACTACAGAAGCAATACTTAACCGAACAAAAGCAAGGTGCTGAGGAGAAAACGATTCCAGCCCTATTTGAATAACTGGAAATGCTGAAGCCCATAAGCTAATCATCAGTATATGTAAGAACACCAAACTACACGTTAATTTCATGCTATTCATCTCCATTTTTCATTTTGAATCCAACCAGTATCTATTGTGGTTCCCATGTTAATAAACATTTGATAAAATGTCTTCAACCAGTTTAAAAGCAATTAACCCAACCACTTTAAAAACAGGAGTAAGTGTATGAATCAAGAGAACAGTTCGAGTTATCCAAAATACAAGCAAATCATTGATTTTATGAAAGAGAAAATTGCGCGTGGAGAATGGCCGATTGGAAGTAAAATTCCTAGTCAGCGAAAGCTTGCTGCTATGTTCGATGTTAACCGAAGTACGGTCATCACGGCATTAGAGGAATTAACAGCGGACGGTTTAATTGAAGGTAAGATGGGAAAGGGAACCACTGTTATAAATAATACATGGACACTTTTGGCTACGGCTCCGCCCGATTGGAATGTTCATGTGAAATCAGGTATGCATCGTCCGAGTCAAGCAATGGTACAAGATATTAATGAATCCGAATTTAACTCAAATCTTATTCAATTAAGCAAAGGAGAGCTTTCACCTGACATATTCCCTAAAGATAAAATGAAATATGCTATGGAAAAAGTAGCAAAAAACATGGAAGTTCTAGGATACGAAGAACCAAAGGGGTATTTTCCTTTACGAAAAGAGTTAAGTGCGTATATGAAGACAATGGGGATTGAATCTTCTCCAGATTCTATTTTAATTGTTTCCGGCGCTCTTCAAGCTCTTCAGCTTATTTCAATTGGACTGCTGCAAAAGAACTCTTCGGTTTTGCTAGAAAAACCTTCTTATCTATACTCCTTACATGTATTTCAATCAGCCGGAATGAACCTCAAAGGTCTTTCTATGGATGAGGAAGGAATAAAAGTAACAGCTATAACACGCGCCGACCCTCAAGAAGGGCAAGCAATTTTATATACAAATCCATGTTTCCATAACCCAACGGGAACATTAATGTCCTCAAAAAGGCGTTACGATTTGCTGAAAGAATGTGAGGAACATCAGCTTCCTATTATTGAAGATGATTTATACCGCGAATTATGGCTAAATAAACAGCCTCCGTTGCCATTAAAGGCTTTAGATAAAAATGGACACGTGTTATATGTTAGCAGTCTTTCTAAAACATTAAGCCCGGGATTACGTATCGGATGGATAGTCGGCCCAGAACCAGTCATTGAGCGTTTGGCGGATATTAAAATGCAAACGGATTATGGATCCAGCTCATTGTCTCAAAGAGTGGCAGCAGAATGGTTTAAAAATGGCTTATATCAACAGCATATGGAAACGGTACGAACCGAATTGCGAACAAGAAGAAAAGTTATGCTGAATGCTTTAGAAACATATGCAGGAGATGTAGCGACATGGACGAATCCTGAAGGAGGCTTTTTTATATGGGTGCATATTCAATCTTCTATTTCAATGAAATCTTTATACTCTCGTGCTTTAAAAACAGGAATATTGCTTAATTCCGGAAGTATCTATGCACAAGAAACCGGCAGTTATCTTCGGCTTTCTTACGCCTATGCTTCTTTACCAGATATCGATAGAAGCATTAAAATTATTGCTGAACTTATTCGGGAATTGCAAGTATAATAAAAAAAGGAGTAGTGGATTACCCACTATTCCTTTTTATTTGTATCAAACTCTTCTTCCTATAAAAAACTCCAAGTAACAATTGACTATATATTACCGTCTATAAATACATGTTATCTTTTATGACAAAAATAAGTTAAGAAGACTTTTAATTTGCTTTCTGTATTTCTTACATATAAATCGTGAATGGTTTTAACTACGTAATCATTATCAAACATTTTCAACACCTCAATTATTATTAAGTTTCCTGTTTGTTATAGTTTATGAAATAATCAGAAGCATATCATCCGCCATCAGCTGTAACTTTGCGGTTCATCTTTTACAACTAAAGGCTGAAATATACGCTCATGATTAAACGCACGAATAACAGGATATGCAAAAAAATGAAAAGTGTGCACGTTTTGTTTTAAAAAAGCTATATCTTTTAAAAAAGAAAATTGTCACACACATTTATGAATATGTATCTACTAAGCAAGAAGACTTTTTTAGTTGGTGGGATTGAAGGTGAAAATGATGGATGAATTATTTAAAGATCTTGATGTGTACAGGACGCAAGAAGAAATGAAGCAGTATTTTGAACATACGCAGAAAATGATTCATCAAAACAGAGAATATATAAAATTGGCTCGACTTAAAAAAGGGCGTTTCAAAAAGTTTTTTGAAGAGTTTTATCCGCTTTATTGCTTCAGCCAATCTTCCTATTGTCCGAGGAATTCAAAATTGAAGCTTATTATTGGAAGTCAAGGATACGACGGATTAATTCTTCAGCCGGATGGTACTGAAAAACGAATTGAAATTACTTCTTACAAAGATGGGAAACTGGAATTTGAAGATGCACAGAGGGTGAATTCAGGAAATTTTGCTCTACCCCGTATCCAGACGGAAGGTTCTGTAGAAGAGTATATAGAAAAAGTGCTAGAAAACATCCAAAAAAAGAGCAAAAAAGATTACAGTGGAGCATCCATTCTATTTGTTGTACACACGTTTCATTATTTTGAAGCCTACGGAAAAAGTTCAGCTGCCTTTATTCGTGCCTTAAAAAAAGAAATGAAGAATACTGATTTTCGAGCGGATAAAATTTATTTATTGGAATTAAATCAGCCAGAAAGTGAAAGTGTTAAGCAAAATATTCATTTCATTAAATAAGAAGACACGCTGCAGATGTTGAGGCGTGCCTTCTTTTCTGATAACAGAACTCTCCTAATACAGGTGGATAATTTTGAAAATTACAACAATTAAGTGCTATAATTCAAGTGTGAATATGCATTCAGAGGAGGAAAACCAATGGATTTAGCTTATAGAGATAAAGCTTACGAATATGCCAAAAGATTCGAATCTAGCTATGACGATTATGATGAACGCTATAAGGTGCACAATAATCCGACGGTGTGGCGATTTATGCCGCTGTCTGATTTTCAAGATTTACTGGAAACCAATGCGCTTTTTTTCGCAAAACCTGATGCATTTTCGGACCCTCTTGAAGGATGCTCTTCAATGTGGAACATAGAAGAGTTAAGAAAAAAAGGCGAACGTCATAACCGTACCTCTAGAACCTATATAAGAAAAATCCATGAATTTTCTGCTGTTTCATCCTGGCATATCAATGATTACGAAGCCGCTGGAATGTGGGATCTATATTTAAAGGGGAATGATGGCGTAGCTATTAAAACCACCTATGAAAATTTATTGTGCAGTATTAAAGATTTACGCTATAAAATCTTCTCTGGCAAAGTGCAGTACATAGACTTCCAAAAAGAAATGGTCAGTCACTCTGTATATGACACGTTATTTTACAAGCGCAAATCCTATCAGCATGAAAATGAATTGAGGCTTGTTATTGTAGCAAGTCGTATACACGCTTGGAAGCTGCAAAAGCTGTTCGAAATTCAAGGTATTTCCGCAAATCAATGGCAACAACGAATGGATATCCTTGAAAAAAGATCGTATGAGTTTTCTCATGAGCATGGTAACCTCCTTACATGTAATTTACATCAGCTTATCAATGAAATTTACGTATCACCAAGAAGCGCTCAAAACTGTGTAGATGAAGTAAAAGCCCTTGCTAAAAAACACGGACTCGCTTATAAAAAGGTCACTCAGTCCGACTTGTATAAGGACTATATTTATTAAATGTTTATGTTATTTGAAAACAGGTAAATCAGTAGTAAAAGATGTTTTCAAGGAGGAATACTATCATGCCTTACAATTCATTAAAAGAACTGCCGGATGGAGTAAGAGATAATCTTCCTCATCATGCTCAGGAAATTTATAAAGAAGCATTCAATTCAGCAAGTGATGAATACAAAGAAGAAGCTACCGCTCACAAAGTCGCTTGGAACGCGGTGAAAACGAAGTACAAAAAAGATGATAATGACAACTGGGTGAAAAAATAGAGACAAAAGAGCCTAACCATAATGGATTTATTATTTTTTGAAAAAATCTCCCAATTAGGTTTCAATTATTTTTTCGAGGGTATACACTCTATGTAAGGCCAATACAAGAAAGGAGAGACTGTACACATGCATTGTTTTACAGCGACTTCAAGAAACGTATTGAGCACCTTAGAAGGAAGATTTGTTTTGATTACAAAAGGCACATTGGTAAACAATCGTTATACTAAGTGCTAGGCTGTCTAATTCAGACAGAATACTCGACTATTCAAACATGACATTCAGTATAAAAAAGAAGATGCGCT
>NZ_JBFULJ010000212.1:0-5595 GCF_056400385.1 Priestia sp. P5_B4 | reverse complement strand
TCGTTAAGGTTGGCCAGATGGTATGGCTTAACTGTCCTTGACTAAAGTAAGCAAATGACACTAATGCTGTGCACAAATATAAAAAAGTACTGAACAAAACGCCATATTGCCCCCACTTCTGACTAGTAGCGCCATTTTTTATAAATGGATAGAAAAAAAGCACGGATTCAAATCCCAAATTCTCAAAGGTCATCATTTTAGTTGAAATTAAAAATTCCCATATCGTATGGTCAAACAAAGGAAATAAGTTATTAAGGTGCCCATATTTTAATGTATAAACCAAGGCAAACACGAGCGGCAAAGGAAGCATTACCCCAAAAAAGGCAATTCCAGTAATCACACGAAACCCACCGGAAACTGTGTAGTAAATAATAGGCAGGTATACAAGTGATACGATCCATGTTTCCAGCTGTGGAAACATCCATATTTGCAAAATCTCTACGTACGTTCGGTAAATCGTTAATGCAAAGATAAAATAATAAATCGAAGCGGCAAGGGTTAAAGCCCCTCCAAGGTATTTTCCAAAATATAGCCGGTGAATATCAATAATATCGCTGTTTTCACGGGTTAAGATATTAAAAATCATCGCTAATAAAATACAGACGCTGATCGCAGCAAGGAAGATAGATATCCACGCTTCATATCCAGCACCTTTAATAATATAACGCTGAAATCCTAGTATTCCAACGCCAATCTGAGTAGAGTGAACTAAGAAAAAAAGAAAAGAAGGGGAAACTTGATTTTCTTCTTTAATTGTATTATGCATCTTTTCTTCCTCCTAGTTGCTAATACCGGTTTGAATAAGATGAACATGAGCTTTTACTTCAATATTCATATCCGGATATTGCGCTTTGAATTCTTCACTGTTAAACCCTCGTGTTTTACTTCGCACATAATCTGTAAAACAAATGGGGTCGATTTTGTGTTGCTGAAGCTTTTTAATAAAAGCATTTCCATCTTTTTCAATGTCTTTTTGAAGCGTTCTTTCAACYATTTTAATATGCTCGGGGTCTGTTAAATCTATCCATCCGGGAAACTCTTTTACAAGGCCGTCGACAGTTAAGTGCGCAATAATACTTGGATGCTGATGATTTCCTTTAATTTCATACTTTGTTTTAGTGCGCAAGTTTTGCAGTAT
The DNA here is from genome assembly GCF_056400385.1 of Priestia sp. P5_B4. Classification (NCBI taxonomy): domain Bacteria; kingdom Bacillati; phylum Bacillota; class Bacilli; order Caryophanales; family Bacillaceae; genus Priestia; species Priestia sp. P5_B4. Next base: position 4,457 of record NZ_JBFULJ010000212.1, on the reverse strand, counting down.
AATTTCGCCTTTATGGTCACTTTTTTTAATTTTTACTGAGTAGCGGCCGTGCTTTGTTCCGCTTGTTAGCAGCTTAAATAAAAACGTTTCTTTCATTCCTATGGTTGTAACGACTTTTTGCTGCTTGAAAAGCGCCAGTCCTTTTAATTTAATAGCATCTTTTTCTTGGGCTAAAACAGGAAGATACGGGTCACGGTCGTCGCTAAAAAAACTGAATAAAAAAATTTGTAAATTGGTGTTAGGCAAATTTTCTGTGCGGATATTTTGTTCGATTAAATTCGAAATAAACTGATAGTCTTTAATTTTCTTTTTTGTAACGGAGCTCAATAATTCGTGTGCGTTGCCATCTACAATGCTTAATTTAATATTACGTCCAAGGTCTGGATTTCTAGCAATTGTATTTACTAATTCATCTACTCCATGTGTTGCAAATTTTTCTCCAATAACGATGCTCCTCAGCTGCCCGAAAGCAACGGGAAGAGATGATTTATTGTTTAAACGAAGTGGAATATCAAATGATGAATTAGCAGTAGCCGCAATAATACTTGGTTCTTCCGTTGGTCCATATTTATAGATAGGATATAAAATGGTTCCTCTGACTTTATTGCTTTGAGGAATATAATCATACCCTATGGAGTTGACTACTTGAATTTCGTCAATCGTTTCACGGTCTGCACAGCTCGTTAAAAAAGTAAGGCAAGTGCATAAAATAAGTATTCTCTTCATGACGTTTCCCCGCTTTACTCATTATCTAAATTACTTTTTCTTTTACCTTTATTCGCTTTATTGGGGTTATAGCGGAATCGCTCTAAAGGACGCAAGTAGCTTGGCCGCTTGGCTGTATGACTATAGGGCAATCGCAGAAAGGTATCCCTATACTCTGTGGGCCGAAACGGAAAAAGCGGAACAAGATAAGGCATGCCCAAAGATTTTAAACGAAGCAAATGAACCAGCAAGAAACAAAAACCAAAGGTGATGCCGACTAAACCAAACGCAGTGGCAAACAAAATAAACGGAAAACGTAGCAGCCGGATCGTGTTAGACATTTTAAAAATAGGCGTCGTAAAAGAAGCTAAAGCTGTCAGTGAAACAATAATAAGCAAAATATTGCTTGTTAACGCAGCTTCTACTGTTGCTTGCCCAATAACAATCCCGCCTACGATTCCAAGTGTTTGACCTACTTTTGTTGGAAGTCTGGCTCCGGCCTCACGAAGCAGTTCAATGGTAATTTCTAAAAAAAGTACTTCGATGACCGGTGGAAAAGGAACGTTTGTCCTTGAAAAGATAATAGGCCCCAGCAGATCTTTTGGAAGCATTTCATAATGATACGTAACAATCGCTACATAAAGAGGCGTAGCAAAAATAGAGAAAAAGACGCCAAAAATACGAATAACTCGGAAAAATGACCCTAGAACCCACGGTAAATAGTAGTCTTCAGGTGRAATAAAGAAGTCAAGCAGCGTTGACGGACCTGTAACTGCGTAGGGTGAACCGCTCGAAAAGAAGGCAGCTTGCCCGTTTAACAGACTGAACAAGACTCGATCGATCCGCTCTGTTGTTAAAAAAAGCGGAAACGCCGTAGAAGAGTTATCGGAAATTAATTGATCAAGCATTGTACTATCAAAAATGACGTCGAAATCTATATCTTCCAGGCGCTGCGTCATAGTGTCCACGTGCTGAGGGTTCGTTACGCCTTCTAAATAAACAAGAACGACGCGCGTTTTCGATTTATTTCCTACGGTGAGTTCTTTAAAAATAAGGTTTTCGGAAATGACCGTTTTTCTCATTAAATAGAGATTGACATCTAAATCCTCTACAAAACCAATTTTAGGACCAACAACACTGAACTCATTTTCCGTTTCATTTTCTTTTCGAAACCCTGTATCAAAGCTTTGAACTTTAATAAGCGCTACTAGCTTATCGTCTTTATGTAATTGAAACATTACGTAGCCGCGCAGCATCTTTTCTAAAATTTCTTTTGTATCTTTTGTAACGGAAATATCTTCAATCGGCAGAACGTTTTCGACTTCATATACACTGCTTAACGTGAAGTCTAGTTTTTGAAAAGGCTCAAGTATTTTATCTTCAACACTTTGCATGTTTACAAGTTGCTTAAAATAAGTAATGATGTATTTTCGATGCTGCGAACCAATAGCTAATGTTGTAAAATCACTTGATTTTTTAAATTGTTTAATCAGTTCGTCCAATGTTTTTTTGGGCTGATTGTCTGCATTCTTTTTTTTAAATAAATGTTTAAACATAACCGTGCCCCTCGCATGACTTTCTATTACTGGTAGTTTGTTCATGTACTTCCTTTTTATTCGACTATTTTTTCTCAAGAAGAAAGGAAGAATATAAAGACAAACTTTACACTCTTTTACAGTGGATAAACAGTAGATTTACGTTTGAATGGTAACTTTAGACATGTCGAAGATAATGAAATAAAGGAGCGGGTACATTTATATGAAGAAAAAATTAGCAGGTATTACACTGGCAGGAGCAGTAGCATTGGCCTCGTTTGGTTTAGGAAACTCTCTTATTCAAACGGAAGCAAAAGTGGAGCATAAGTCAGCTAAGAAACCTCAAAATGTCATTATGATGGTAATGGACGGGACGAGCTCAAATGCTACTACACTCGCAAGATGGTACAAGGGAAAACCGTTACATATGGATCAGCTGATGGCTGGGGGAGTACGTGCGTATTCGGCAGAATCTGCTATTACAGATTCCGCTCCGGCAGCTACTGCTTTAGCAACGGGAAATAAATCAAATTCAGGCTATGTAGGGGTGCTGCCTTCGGTAGTGAATACGCCTGGGGTTAAACCCGTAGAAAAAGAAGATCAATTTCGTCCCGTAGCAAACGTTCTAGAAGGAGCAAAGCTTTCAGGGCGCGCGACGGGAATTGTGGCTACTTCTGAAATCCAGCACGCCACACCAGCTGGTTTTTCAGCCCATAACTACAGCCGTGATGATTTTCAAACGCTAGCGGAGCAGCAAGTGTATCAAAACATCGATGTAGTGCTTGGAGGAGGTAAGCAATCTCTTCTTCCAGGAAAAGAAGAAAAAAGCCGGAAAGACGGTGAAAACTTAGTCAATGTATTGAATAAAAGAGGATATGACTTTGTAGAAAATAAAAAGGAATTAGAGCAGTCACACGCCAAAAAAATCTGGGGGAGCTTCGCCGACCGAGACTTAGCATATGATATGGACCGACTGCAGACAAAAGCAGAACAGCCAAAGTTGTCCCAGATGACAAATAAAGCAATAACAACACTATCCAAAGATAAAGACGGTTTTTTCTTATTTGTTGAAGGAAGCAAAACGGATTGGGCAGCTCATGCGAATGATCCAGTAGGAATGATTAGCGATGTACTAGCGTTTGATGAAGCAGTGGGCAAAGCAGTAGAGTTCGCTAAAAAAGATGGAAATACGATGGTTATTGCGATTGCCGATCACGGAAACAGCGGTCTTTCAATCGGTAATGCAAATACAACAAAAGGATACGATATCACACCTGTTTCTGCTTATATTGATCCATTAAAAAAAGCAAAAATGACGTTAGAAGGTGCTACGTCTAAATTAAAAGAAGATTTATCAAATAAAGAAGAAGTAGCTGCTTTGTATGGTTTATCAAATCTAACTTCAGAGGAAAAAGCACAGCTGACTAAAGCAAGAGATAAAAAAGAAATCAGTGCTACACTATCGAAGTTATTAGCCAACCGAGCAAACCTTGGATTCACAACAGGCGGTCATACGGGTGAGGATGTATTTCTGTATTCATACGGCGTAAATCGACCAACGGGGCACTTTGATAATACGGATATTGCCAAACATATGGCTAAATCAATGAATATTAACTTAAACCAGTTAACAAATGAATTATTTATTGAAGCAAATAAGGCTTTTAAAGGCTCAAAGGTAGCGGTTGACTCAAAAGACAAAAACAACCCTGTACTGGTTGTTACAAACAATAAGCGAACGGTACGTTTTCCAGTAAATAAAAATATTGCTATTGTAAATGGAAGAGAAATTCAAATGGACAGCGTAGTGATACAAGATAAAAAGAATCGCTTCTTTGTATCAAAACAAGCACAGCAAATTGTAAAAAATGAAAAATAAGAAATGAATGCAAAACAGGCCGAGTTATAACTTTAGGCCTGTTTTTTTACAAATAATAGATGGTTAATTAAGTTATGTAGCCTTTATAGAGGAATGAAGCTATTTATTTTACAAATAAATAGCCTTGAACACTTAAAGAAATGGAAAGTCTTCACGTTTAACTATATGTGATTTATACTATGAAATGGTATAATAATCATAGTTTTAAAAGGAACTAGTTCGGAATACATATGTAAGTTCATACCTTTGTATGCTAGAATTTTTATAATAAAATGAATAAAAAATACATAAATTCTTTTGGATTAAATCACAAAACCAGGGTTATTAAGGACAATATG
>NZ_JBFULJ010000211.1:0-5603 GCF_056400385.1 Priestia sp. P5_B4 | reverse complement strand
GAATTGTAGCTACCCCATTTTGTTGGTCTACATGCTCAATGTAAATGCTTTTCCCGTTATGTATGACATTGGCCATGTCCACTGAATCGGCAATTTCTTGTGCTCTTTGTGCATCCATCTTTATCCAGCCTCCTTTTTATTTATGACAGTGAAAGTATTTGTTTTTAATTAATTTTTATGCATTTAATTCCTCTATATAAAATCAATTTTAATTTTTCAACTGAGACATTAAGCAGTAAAAAAGCTATCTCATTCATAATTTGAGATAGCTTTTCATTTTATTATTCAGTTTAATCTTCTTCTGGAATCTTAATTAAAATGGCTATAGCTATTGTTGCCAAAAATATAACCCCTAAAGTTAGCAATAGACTCGTACTCATATGCCTCATCTACCCTTCTCTTTTCATCCCTATGATTCCATTTTAGCAGAGGAAATTAGGTAATAAAACTGGAAATGATAGCGTTTTACTAAAAATTTTATATTATACATGTTAAAATAATGTAGTTGTTTTAACTCAACCAATGTATTCAATTTTTTGCTTGAATAGAGCAAGCTACCTCTTTCCTATTTTGGGGTAGCCCTTTTTTTATCGTGATAAAATAAAATTTTGTTTTGGATCTATTTCTTCCTACCTTCGGTTTACCTTCGTTATTTACGCATCTGTTCAATCTCTTCTTCTGTAAGCTCCGTTAATTCAGATATTGTTTGATTATCCATACCTTTTTGCAGCATTCTTAATGCTACTCTCTTAATAGCTCTTTTTCCCCCTTGCTTTTCAGCTTTTTTTAATGTCAATGTTTCATCTACTTGGAATTCCTGGTTTACTTCATAAGTCATTAACATTTGTGGATCCTCAGTCACACGTGCCCATTCATTCATCGCATTTTTCAACGTTTGATCTTTCTCCATTACAACTTCCTCCAAAAATGAGTAAAATCTTCATCTCTTGACACATTAAACAACAGTAATTGTTTTACTAATTATGTGTCCTTTTTACGATACTATTCTCACCTATCCCAAAATCAAATTAATCCCATAAAGCTTGTCCGTTCACCCTAAAACTAAAAAAGAATAATTACTGCATTAGGTGAGGTGTAAGTAGTAATGTAAGATGTGCTCGGTTGTTTATATGCTGGGGCTCGCCTAGTAGCAAACAGGGCTTTGATTCAGAAGCAACTAACAAATTATTTATTTAATTTATATGTTTTTTCTTATAGTTGCACATATTAAAAACAATACTAAATGAAAGCGAGATGAGATAAGTAATGTCAAAACAAGGGATACAGAAAAAGAATCAAACAAGAGAGCAAGTGGAGAAGCAAGATAAAAGAAATGATGTTGAATTAGGTAATGAATTTCAAACTGGCAACACAAGTTCCCAGAGCCAGAAAAAAAGTGGACGCCAAGTGAATAAAAAATAAATTTAACCTTTCGAGGATAATAAAAAACCTCCGTTCAAATTTATGACTTGAACGGAGGTTTCTTCAAATTAAATAATACTTTTCCATAGAGTAAAAAGCTCACTAAACTTTCAACGTTTAGTAAGCTTTATTATATTTATACTATTATCTATACCCATGAGAGAGTGTATGGGGAAACGGTCCCTTTTTTCTGCAGAGAATGTTGAATAGTAGCGGGATACTATATACTTGTTTCAAACAAATTCAATTTACGCACCGAAATTATAAATAGAGTCCTTTAATGTAAATAGATGCGATATTCTTAGCAATTTGTTCTACAGGATGCTCATATTCATTACGAACAATTTCCCAAAGGTACATTTCATTAGTGAAAAACCACCCTCTTGCTACTAGCTCGTTATGTACATCTTTACGGGCTAATCCATTGCGCTGCGCATAGGCAATGTCTTCTGAAATTCGTTGAATAAACTTTTCCCGAATGTTCTTCCATTTCTCTGAAACGAGAGGAGAAATACCAATAGCCTGCTCAAACACTTGCAGCATTTTTTGTTCATCCTCAGCCATTTTTAAAAACTCGTTCGTTTGTTTATGAATCATTTCTTCTGCTTCATTTACAGATGCGGGTAAAAATGCAGCCTCGGCAATTTCATAAAATTTCTCCATAACATTCTCCATTAATACAACTAAAAAGTCTTCTTTTCCTTCGAAATGAACGTATGCAGTACCATACCCAACCCTTGCCTTTTTTATTATTTGAGTGATAGTTGCTTTGTGAAAACCTTCTGTTATAAATACTTCTCTTGCAGCTTCTAATAATTTCTGTCGAGTCTTTATTGAACGTAAATGCCGTTTATCTTCAACGTTATTTTCATTCATTAAGGTTCCTTCCTCCCTATCCGTTTTACTCTCTAGGATATAGAAGTTTTCACAAAACGAAAAGAAATAAAGAGAATTTATTACAAAAATTATTTTTTTAATTTTCAAAATTATATTATTGACACCGTGTCATATTCTTTGTTACGATTCTTCTAGGATACATATTAAGTAATGCAGAGGAGGAAAATTATGCAATTAAATACCTTTAAACCCACATTAGAGTATGCCAAACAGTTGGATCAAGAAGACTCCCTTTCAAGTTTTCGTGACGAATTTTATTTAAAGCCTGATTCCATATATATGGATGGAAACTCATTGGGGCTCCTTTCTAAAAGAGCTGAACGCAGACTTATAGAAGTGTTAAATGATTGGAAAGAACAAGGAATTGATGGATGGACTCAAGGGAAACACCCATGGTTCTCCTTGTCCGAAAAATTAGGTGAAATGAGTGCGCCGTTAGTTGGGGCTTCTAGCGAAGAAGTCATTGTAACTGGTTCGACAACAGTTAACCTTCATCAGCTTGTAGCTACTTTCTACAATCCAAAAGGAACGCGCACAAAGATTTTAGCTGATGAATTGACCTTTCCATCTGATATTTATGCGCTTCAAAGTCAGCTGCGAACCCATGGATACAATCCAGATACTCACCTTATATGTGTAAAAAGCCGCGATGGCCGTTTTTTAGAAGAAGATGACATTATTGAGGCTATGACCGATGAAATTGCTTTAATTATCTTACCGACTGTACTCTATCGCAGCGGCCAAATATTAGATATGGAACGATTGACGGCTGAAGCACACAAGCGTGGAATTTTGATTGGATTTGATGGCTGCCACTCTATTGGTGCAATTCCTCACTCCTTTAGTAAATGGGATGTTGATTTTGCATATTGGTGTAATTACAAGCACTTAAACGGTGGACCTGGCTGTGTAGGCGGTTTATATGTAAATAAAAAACATTTTGGAACAGCACCTGGTTTAGCAGGCTGGTTTAGTTCAAAGAAAGAAAAGCAGTTTGATATGGAACACACATTAACACCTGCTGATTCAGCCGGTGCTTATCAAGTTGGAACACCCCATGTTTTAAGTCTGGCTCCTTTAATTGGATCGCTAGAAATTTTCACTGAGGCTGGTATAGATAATATTCGAGCTAAATCTCTTAAAATCAATCATTATTTAATGTATTTATTAGAAAAAGAGCTGAGTGACTTCAATTTTACCCTTGGAAGCCCTAGAGAAGATAAAAAGCGCGGAGGGCACGTAAGTCTTGAACATAAGGAAGCAGCGCGCATTTGTAAAGCATTAAAAGAGAATGGTATCATTCCAGATTTTCGCGCTCCGAATATTATTCGCCTTGCTCCTGTTGCTCTTTACACTTCTTATACAGAAGTCTGGGAAGTAGTACAAACTTTGAAGAAAATTATGAACGATAAAGAATATGAAAAATTTAAAAATGAACGTGAAGTAGTGGCGTAAAAGCTAAACTACTTGTTTTTTAACAAGAAAAGTAAGCGCTTTCTAAATCTTGAGGAAGCTATTTTACGTAGATATGCAGCCAAACCATTATTTTGAAACTATGAGGGAGATGAAATATGAAAACCCACAATACTCAATTGCCAAACAAAGATGATGCAGAAAAGGGATTAAAACGAAATCTAAAAACAAGTCAATTGACAATGATTTCGATGGGCTGTGCAATTGGAACTGGACTGTTCTTAGGCAGTGGCCTTGCGATTCAAACAGCTGGACCTAGTGTATTGGTTAGTTATGCTTTAGGAGCTTTTGTTGTATTACTTTTAATGGGGTGTTTGGCAGAAATGACAGTGGCCCACCCTACTTCTGGATCGTTTGGAACAATTTCCGAAAAATATGTACATCCCCTGGCAGGCTTTTTGGTTCGCTATTCATATTGGATAGCCAACGTCCTCGCCGTTGGAGTAGAAGTAAGTGCAATAGCCGTGTATATGAAGTACTGGTTTCCAAGCGTTCCGGGTATTGTCTGGATTTTAGTGTTTGCTACTATACTAATCTATGTAAACGCAACTAGTGTTAATACGTTTGCTACTTTTGAGTATTGGTTTTCCATGATAAAAATCAGTGCAATTGTGGGCTTTATTCTTTTAGGGTCCTATGTTCTGTTTGGAACAGATGCACGTCCTAATATGGGTACAGGTAATTTTGTAAATGATGGTGGATTCCTTCCTTTCGGATGGTGGGGAATGTGGGTAGCTGTCTTTATTTCCCTCTTTAGTTTCTTAGGAACCGAAATGATTGCAGTTACAGCTGGAGAAGCAAAAGAGCCTGATATAGCCGTTCCGAAGGCTTTAAAAGCAACTGTGTTTCGTTTAACTACTTTTTACGTTTTGACTATAGGCATCATGCTAATGATTGTTCCATGGAAGTCAGCTCAAGTTGATAAAAGTCCATTTGTGAAAGTAATGGAAATTCTGAATATCCCGGCTGCCTCTGGAATTATGAATTTTATTATTTTAACGGCTGCTTTATCAGCTATGAACAGTCAGTTATATGCTTCCACACGTATGATGTTCTCCCTCTCTCAAAGTAAACATGCACCAGCTTTTTTAGGGAGACTAAGCAAAAAAGGTGTACCGCTATGGGCCCTTGCTGTATCAACCCTGGGCATTTTTCTTGCGGCAGCAGTTAATGGACTGCTCCCAAGCTCTTCATATGCCTTTATGATGGGCATTTCAATGTTCGGAGCTATGTTCACATGGCTTATGATATTTGTTTCTCACCTCTACTTCCGGAAAAAATGGGAGAAATCTGGCGGAAGAAAATTACCGGTAAGAATGCTTGGCTTCCCCTATTTTACGATTTTAGGAGCCATCTTATTACTCGGTTTGATGATTACCACTTGGTTTACAGATTTTAAAATTATGCTTCAGTTTGGAATTCCTTGGTTAGCATTCTTATCCATTGCTTATTTTATCTCTAAGAAAAGAAAAGGTAACCATCACTTTGCAGAAGATATGGCTAATAGCAGCTTAAAAGAAGAATTAGAGGAATTACGTTAACGTTCAAGTTATTTTACATAAAAACAAGGGGGATACAAAATGAAAACGACAAATAACAAGGCACCCAATGCAGTTGAACTAGAGAAAGAACTTCAAACGGACTTTCAGAAAGCCATGTCGTATGGAGATTACCTGCACCTGGATAAAATATTATCTAGTCAGCATAGACTTTCTAATCACCATGATGAAATGCTGTTTATTGTCATCCATCAAGCTAGTGAACTATGGATGAAACTAATTCTACATGAGGTAACAGCTGCTATTCAGTGC
>NZ_JBFULJ010000210.1:0-5609 GCF_056400385.1 Priestia sp. P5_B4 | reverse complement strand
ATATCGTATCAATCACTTCTTTTTTAGGCGTAGCCGCTTTGCTTACGGTTATGCCTGGACCTGATAACTTATTTGTTTTAGCACAAAGCATATCAACCGGTAGATATGCAGGAATCTCGACTTCATTAGGGCTTTGTACGGGCTTGCTTGGTCATATAGCTGCAGCAACATTGGGTCTATCGGCTGTTATCTATCAATCGGCTTTAGCGTTTGCTATTGTAAAATACGCTGGAGCAGCTTATTTATTATATCTGGCTTATAAGACATTTACAGCAAAAGATTCCGCTCTCGCTGTTGAAAACAAAGAAGCCGTTGAGTACAAGGTGCTATATAAAAAAGGAGTGATTATGAATCTGCTAAATCCAAAAGTTTCGCTTTTTTTTCTTGCTCTTTTACCTCAGTTTGTTAATCATTCAACCGGACACGCCACACAGCAAATGCTCGTTTACGGCGCCGTATTTTTAGTTCAAGCGCTGATTATTTTTACGTTAATTAGTCTATTTGCAGGGAAAGTAGGGGAGTTTTTGCGAAAATCTCCAGCTCTGTCTAAGCGGCTTAATCTCGTGCAAGGCTCTATCTTTACGCTTATTGGCTTAAAAATTGCTTTTAGTGAGAAATAGCAGGAGATAAGATGGCGAACCTGCTTTTTATCTGCACTAAAAGGCGTGGACGTTAGTTAAAGGAAGATCCGAGCGATAAATTCAATTCGCTCGGATTTTTTATGTCTATGGTAAAAGTAGGTTTCGTGTATGCAGTTGCTTCTAGCTGGTGATTGGAGGGAAAAACGAAGCCTTGCACGGAAATCAACAGCGGTGTAACAAGCAGTCCAGCTCATGTATCCCATTTGTTCATCTTTATTTTGTGCTTTAAAACAGCGGAGAATACCTAGCGAAATCCTGCTTTCTTGTGCGAATTTTTTTGAATGTTTTAAGGGGACGAACCCTTCTTGTCCAATTACATATATATATAGAATGAGAGATAAAACATCAGGCAAAGCCGATGTTAATCACAAGTTCTTTCATATTATGATTGAAAGGAAAGGTACACATGAAAAAAGTATGGCTAGATGCAGGACACGGCGGTACAGATTCAGGAGCTTTAGGAAATAATTTGCGTGAAAAAGATATTACGCTGCAGCTTGTACTACACGCGCGGGCGTATTTAGAACATAACTATTCCGTAGATGTTCAAGTAACTCGTTCAACCGATGTGTTTGTTTCATTATCAGATCGAGCGAACCGGGCTAATGCATGGGGAGCGGATATTTTTGTTTCTATGCATATCAATGCTGGCAGCGGTACTGGATTTGAAACGTATCGGTATCCATCACAAGAGGGAAGTCAATCTTCTCTTTTACAAAAAGAGCTGCACACGGAAATTGTAACAATCATGCGGAAATTTGGAACGATTGCCGATCGCGGTTTAAAAACGGCTAATTACGCTGTACTGCGTGAAACAAATATGCCAGCTGTTTTAACAGAAAACTTGTTTATCGATACGGCAGCCGACGCTGAAAAATTAAAAAACGCTACGTTTCTTCGAGAAGTGGGAGAAGCGCACGCGCGTGGAATTGCTAAGTATTTAAACTTACCTTCTAATCAAGTTACATTCTATACCATTCAATCTGGAGACACATTTTATAGCATTGCAAAGAAGTATAATATCACTGTTCAGCAGCTGCAGGATGCAAATCCTGACGTAGATCCTGCAAAACTGCAAATTGGTCAGCAAATTGTTCTTCCTGTCACTACGTATACTGTACAAGCAGGAGATACGTTCTATAGCATTGCGAAAAAATATAGCATGACCGTTCAGCAGCTGCAGGATGCAAATCCTGGCGTAGATCCTGCAAAATTACAAATTGGGCAGCAAATTATCATTCCAGCTGTTCAATATCTGTAAATAAAAAAAGATGACACGGCAGCGTGTCATCTTTTTTTATTTATTGAACTAATCTTACAAGCATATGGGCAAGATGATGCTGCTGTTCTTTGTCTCCAACCTTCCACAGTTCGTGAAGCAGGTTTTCTTCTCGATTGCGCGGCTCTTCATGCTTAGCAAGGTAATCAGCTACTTTCTGAGCTGTTTTAGCCAGCTGTTCCTCATTCATTCCTAACTTTTCGCCTTTTGAGACCTTGTCCCCTAGATAACTTTTAAATCCTTCGAAGCTAGAGAGAATATCCTCTTTTTTCTCCTCGCTCATAGAATTAATTGCTCCTTCAACTTTTGCTGAATGATTTGTTTCTACAGAATTACTCATAGTTTTTTTCTCCTCTCATGGTTATATTTGGGTGTTAGAAAGCATATTCCCTGAGGATTCAGTACATAAACGTCCAAATGTGTTATTTTTACATTATGGCGTTTTACAAGGAATTAAAAAGGTGAGGTCAACCGAGATTTTATCAACCAATAATAAAATGACAAAAAAGACTTTGAATAAAGAAATCAAAGTCTTTTACTGATTTTTATACTGAAGCATCATACCTCAGGCGTAGGAGTAGGCGGGGCATAGCCTTCCTTATATTTATCATCGATTTCTTGGCGGATGTCTTCGATGCTTTTGCCTTTGCTGTAGTCTACTACAGCTTGAGCCGCTATTTCTAAACAGACGCCGCATTTTGTTCCGTGATCATCCCACGTCACTGCGCCGTTTCCTTTGTTTTCGAAGATAAAACAGTCGTAGTTGTTTTGATGATTAGCCTCTTCTCCACATCCGCAGTAGCAAGGAATATTTTCTAGTAAGGTTTGATGCTTAGCAGCGGCTGCATAAATAAGCTGCATGTCTTCGGGCTTGTCATTCAGAAAAGAGGGAAGAGTTTCACTATTTTTTGTTTCTTCTCGTTTATCACCTAATGTGTGCTGCTGATGTTCTTCATGTTGTGTTGCTTCTGTACGTTTGCTCCCTGAACTTTCTTTACTTTCGTTTCCGCAGCCGGAGACCATGCTTGCTGCAAGGACAACTGTTATGACCTTTGATTTTATCATCAAAATGTTCATCCTTTCTTCAATTAAAACTAGACAATAATATGTACATCCATCATGTGAAAAAGGCATCATTCGTCTTTGAAGTCATTCATCAACTTTCTGCAAACTAATTTTCCGATACATACCTTTCAACATGACGCTTGAATTCTCCTTCAAGATAAGCTGATCCCGGCTTGCTTCAAACACATGTTCAAAAGAGAGTCCAATATCCGTTCCTAGTAATTTTACGAAGGGGCGGAATATTTTTTTAGGAAAAGCCGCTGATTTCTTTTTAGTTTCAAATTTATCAAAAATCAGGATAGTTCCCTTAGGCTTTACTACTCTTGTCATTTCTTTTAAAGCTTGCTCCGCATCAGGTACTACGCTAAGAATTAAGCTTGCTACAACTACATCAAACGAAAAAGAGTCGAATGTTAGCTGCTGAGCGTCCATTTGGTGGAAGGTTATAGATGGATTTTTGTATTTATTTTTTGCTTTTTGAAGCATTTCACTGGAATAGTCGATGGCTGTTACATTTACTTCATGAGGAATAAAAGCTAAATCTGCACCCGTTCCAACACCTACAAATAAAATGCGCTGTTCAGATGAAAAGTGGACGTCTTGAAAGACTTTTTTTCTGGCTCGATAAAACATCCCGTTATTAAAAAACGCATCGTAAAAAGGAGCCCAACATTTATAAATAAATTGATTCCAGCGGTTATTCACGTAAACCCTCCTAGAAAATAAGCTTTCCAACGCCTGCTGGAAAGCTTATGGATTACATTTAATTTTTCATTTTGAGTAAGCGAAGACTGTTTAAAATAACAAGTAGCGCTGCTCCTGTATCGCTTAAGACGGCAATCCACAGAGTAAGCCACCCTGGAAAGATAAAAGCTAAGGCAATGACTTTAACAATAATAGAAAACCAAATGTTTTGTTTGATGACAGCTAACGCTTTGCGGCTTAGCTTCATCGTATGAGGAAGCTTTTCTAAATTGTCTGCCATGAGAACAATATCAGCTGTTTCCATTGCCGTATCAGTACCAGCACCGCCCATTGCAATTCCAAGATCAGCAGTAGCTAGAGCAGGGGCGTCATTAATCCCATCTCCAACCATAGCCGTTTGATAGCCTTCATCTTGAAGCTGCTGTATGGCTTTCACTTTGTCTTCAGGCATCAAACCGGCGAAATRGCGGTCTACCCGAGACTGAGAAGCAATCATTTTAGCTGTTCCTTCGTTATCACCGGTCAACATCACAATTTGCTGCATACCGTTTTGTTTGAGGCTTTCTAAAGCAGATACGGTTGTATGTCTGATGGTATCAGCTACGCTAATAATACCTAGAACACTTTTAGCTGTTCCGATAATAATAATCGTTTTACCTTCGTTTTGAAGCTTTTCAATATGAGACCAGCAGTGGGATAGAGGTGTTTCTAAATCTGAGAATAATTTTGCATTACCGGCGTAATAAACCGTTTCTTGAATTGTTGCCTGCACGCCTTTTCCTGTAAGGATTTTAAAATTTGATCCTTGTAAAGAACCGACTTTTTTCTCCGCTGCATAATCCACGATAGCACGGGCAATGGGGTGATTCGAATAGTCTTCAAGCGTCTTTGTTATCGCTAAAAGCTGATTTTCTTCAGCTGCAAAGGAAACAACCTCTGAAACGGCTGGTTTGCCTTCTGTTAGCGTGCCTGTTTTATCAAAAGCAATCGCATTGATTGCACCAGCTTTTTCTAAAAACGTCCCGCCTTTAATGAGCACGCCATTTTTCGCCGCGTTTCCAATCGCAGATACAATGGCGACGGGAGTAGAAATGACTAGCGCACATGGACAAGCCACAACTAATAATTCAAGCCCCTTGTAAAACCACTCACTCCATGCACCATCAAACATGGAAGGGATGACCATAATGAATAAAGCTAAAATAAAGACGATAGGCGTGTAAATGGTTGCAAATTTATCAACAAATGCTTGAGTAGGAGCTTTTTTCTCCTGTGCTTCTTCCACTAAATGAATAATTTTAGAAATCGTCGTATCTTCAACTAGCTTTGTTACCTTAATTTCTAACGATCCGCTTTCGTTAATCGTGCCTGCATAAACAGCATCACCGATTACTTTATCAACTGGAATAGATTCACCTGTAATAGGAGCTTGGTTGATACTGGATTCGCCATTTATAATTTCACCATCTAGCGGAATTCGGTCTCCTGGCTTTACGACAATCGTAGTGTCGATTGAAATATCTTCTGCTGCTTTTTTAATTAGCTGGCCGTTTTCTTTCACCCATGCTTCAGAAGGAGCTAAGTCCATCAAACCTCGTATCGAGTTTCTTGTTTGTTCAATCGACCTTGTTTGTAGAGCAACACCTAAAGCAAATAGCCAAACGACCGTAGCACCTTCAAGCCATTCCCCAATAACAGCTGCTCCAAGTGCTGCAACGGTCATTAAAACATTCATGTCTAAAGAACGGCTTTTAATTCCGTAATAAGCACTTTTAGCCGGCTTATATCCGCTGACAATCATGGCAATAGCGTAGAGTACAGTTGTCATATAAGARGCAATTCCTGTATGAGAACCGATAAAACCTAAAGCGATGAAAATACCCGAAAAAACAATCGGTCCATTTTGCCCTTTATGGTGC
>NZ_JBFULJ010000209.1:0-5637 GCF_056400385.1 Priestia sp. P5_B4 | reverse complement strand
AGCGTATACATAACTCGGTGCCACAAAAGCACGAAAGTAACCCGCAATAGGCTTTAACTGATTTTCAATGACTAAATAGTGCTGATAAGTACCGCCTGTGGCGATGAACCCCATTACTTTAGTTCGGAAAACCTGAGGATGTATTAAATCAAATACATTCTTAAGAGCACCGGTGATTGATCCTTGGAAGATAGGTGAACCAATTACATAAAAATCAGCGCTAGAGATAATTTCAATGACTTTTTTAGTATCTTCTGAATAAGCAGAGGGATCGCGGCCATCACAAAATTGGATAGTGTAATCTCGTAAATCTAAAAATTCAATTTCGATATCTGGATGCTGCAATTTAGCTTCTTCTAATACTTGTTGAACAACAGCGCCTGTTTTAGAACCTATAATCGTGCCTGATATGCCTAATAACTTCATTTTCACTTTCCTCCTTTTAAAGAAGCCTTATACTTAGCTTCAAACACTAATGTTTTTATACATATTCCTTTTGCAAAGACCACCCTAATAAATCATTTGATTGGTCAATTGCGCCTTGCTGGATTAGCTGGCGAATTCTAGTAGAAGAAATTCTTGTTCCTTCTGCACAACAGACAGGCGGGATGATATCTACGAGAAAGTGCTTTGCCAGCAGCTTAATATCTCCTTCTCTATTTCGGCCGAAACGAAAATCGTTGCCTACTATGATTTCCGATGGATTAAGCTTTTTTAAGTTACTGATAAAATCGATTGATGGCCGCTTAGCGTATAACTCATCAAAATGGATGATAACTGCGTAGTCTACTCCTAACTCTGCTATTAGATGTACCTTTTGATCAATAGGCGTTAACACTTGATCTTGTTGAAAATGAAAGCGAGGAGGAGGATCAAATGTATAAACAACGCTAGGTACCTTTAACGCTTTGCTTCGAGTTACAGCTTGCTTAATCACTGCTTGATGTCCTTGATGCACGCCATCAAATGCACCTATAGCTATTACTGATGCTGGTAAAGTTAGTATTCCATCCTCATACCGCTGCATCTTTACACCTCCCTTATTAAGAACGTCATGAACCTAGACTCTGTATCTATTAACAAAGTTCATTTTTAGATAAAAAGAGTATGGGTATCAGCTGTTTGTGAATTCTTTCTTTTTAACTTCTGTATTTAAAGCAGCATCTACCATGGCAAATGAATGGCTGCGCTTGTAGCTATTGTAGAAAATAGCTCTTTTACGGATTGGATCTCCTGTATAGTATCGCTCGTATTGTAGTAACCTTTGGCCAAATGCTTCTCCACATAAATCCCACGCTAATTTAAATAACTGAACACGATCTATAGCAGGCACTCCTTCTCGGCCTCCATAATAACGATTTAAATCCTCTCTTAATTCAAGATTTTCAAAATCCGCTCCTGTAGGAGACATAAGCAAGCCGCCTGCACCAATTGTTTGCATGACTTCAATAGCACGAGGGTACATTTTAGGAAGCAATCCACGAATTGTTTCTAAAGCCGTTTCGTTTGGAAGAGCTTCTCCTTTTTCATTAATCGTATACTCATACTCTGATGTTCGAAGCAAAGCCCTAATGGATTCTACTGACTGTATCAACTCCCCTAAGCTCTCTTGAACGTTTAGATATCCGTCTACACCAATTGCATCCGCTACTTTACAAGCTACTTCCGTTGCAAATTGAAGTTTAACTAATCCTCTTACGCCAGATTGATGTGCCGGTTGCTGAGCGATTCCTGTTTTAGGATAAAGAAGATTGGCAGCTTCAATATTGTTATATAAAAACACTCGGTTCCAAGGAATCAGCACATCGTTAAAAATCAAGACTGCATCCATCTCTTCAAATCGAGAGGCTAGCGGATGATCAAACACTGATCTTGTTCCGTCTTGCATAGCTTCTCGGCAAAGAATTCGAAGTCCCGGTGTATCAATCGGCAGCGCAAAAGCAAGTGCATAACGTTCATCGCCAGGTTTAAACCCTGGGAACGAATAAACAATCACTTCATCGGTAATAGGTGAAAGTGTAGCTAGCATTTTAGCTCCTTTTACAACAAGTCCATCCGGCGTTTCTTTGACAGCACCTAAATGAGTAAAGAGGTCTTGCTGTTCATGGGAAGCTTTGCTTCGGTCGTTCTGCGGGTTGATAATAGCATGAGTTAAAAACAAGTCATTATCACGAATATAACGGTAATAATCTCTTATATTTTTGCCCCATTGTTCATTGTAATGATCTAGGAAACTAGCATTATGAAATAAAGAAGTGACTACCACATTTAAGAAATCCGGTGTTCTTCCCATCAGTCCAAAGGTAGCTTTTGCAAATGCTTCAAACACCTCTCGGCGAGCTACTAAGTCTTCGTAACTTTTAGGAATTAAGAAGGCATTTGATATTCTCTCACCTGTTTCTTCGCAAATATGAGTAATTTTCTCTTGGTAAGCTGGGTCATGCTGCATATCGTACAACTTCGCAATTTCTAAAATAGGCTGTTGAAACACCTTTTCTTCAAATACATTTGTAATTTTTCTGCCCCCTAACCAAATTTCTGGCTGGCGTGATTTTAATGCATCAATATATTGAGCACCTGTACGAATCCCCATATTTGTTCATCCCCTTAAGGTTTAATAGTAATTAATTGAATTATAGTATCTGATTTTTTTCAGGGGTGTAGTCTCGTTAACATTTTTTTGGAGTTTTTTATTTTTGGAATAGACGGAGCAGCTCAAATAAGAAATTTATATTATTGCATTTACGCATTTTTCGCTTTAAGATATTGTAGAGAGCGTAACGTTTTTATAAAAATATTGGCTTATTAAAAAAGAGAGCAAATAAAGCGCACATTATTGTAAGCGCTTACTTATTTTGTTTTTTATAGCAACGTAAATAAAATGCCCTACCCTATAGTGTGTTACTTGATCTTACAATTGTCTTTTCAATTTTTTAGGCGTATCTTATATTTTGGTTAAGGAGTGAGTATCATGGCTATTCTCTTCAATCATGAAAATAATTTCAAAAACTACTTAATGTACGGAAAAAGGCAATATATGAAACAAAAAAATGTGGTATATGAACAAGGAGACATAGGAGAAGGATTTTATTACTTGGACAGTGGATTAATTAAAGTCCATACCTCTACCCCATTAGGGAAAGAACGCGTGTTAAACATTGTATTGCCAGGTCAATTGTTGGGAGTCCAAGCAATGGACCAACAAGCTCATTTCACTACTGCAACTACGGTAAAAGATTCCGTACTATATTATTTTAGTTATGACGATTTTAAAAAGCTTATAACTATTCACCCGCCTATACTAAACCTTATTACAAAGAGTATTATTCAAAAAATGCATATCTTAGCTGAACAAATTAATTTACATACGTTAACTACTGAGCAGCAAATCGCCGCTGTGCTTTTAAACATCTATCATGACTTTAAAAACTATGAAATTCCTTTAACACAAAAGGACTTAGCAACGTGTACCGGTTTAACAAGGATTACGGTTTATAAAACGTTAAAAAAATGGAAAGAGAAAAAACTAATAGATAGTAAAAACAAAAGATTTCTAATTAAGAACCCGGATCTGTTAAAAAACTATCTCTTTCAGTGATAAACGCTTTGGTCACGTTATCAAAGTAAGGAATAATGCTCGATGCAGTAAATGTTTCTGTACGTTTAAAATACACGTTTATAGAAAGGTGATTAAATGGTAAACCTTCGATACATATGGCGTCCCTTTTTAAAGTATGGACAGATGATAAAATTAGAAGAAAACACCACAATCTATTATCAAGGAGAAGTTGGTAAAGGATTTTATTATTTAGATAAAGGCAGTGTAAAGATTACTCTCTTAACTGAGAAGGGAGCAGAACGTACGGTTAACTATGTTCCTGAAGGGATGTTATTAGGGGAAAACGGTATTAATAAAGAGCCTTATTTAACAACGGCCGTAACCACAGCTCCATCCGTTTTATATTACTTTACTAATGAAACAACGTTAAAAATATACGAGGAGGAACCGAAAGCAGTCATTCTCTTTACAAATTCTCTTCTCTATAAGTTTAGATTACTAGCAGAAATTATTACGTTTCTTAATCTCCCCGTTGAACAACAGATGGCTCATTATTTATTAAAGCTCGTAAAAGAAAATGAGGAATTTCCCTTTAACCAAACATCCTTTGCCCGCTACGTTGGGACTTCCCGCATTACGGTAAATAAAATCATTCAAAAATGGAGTAAAGAAAAATTGATTGAGCTATCTAATCAAAATATCTATATTAAAAACATCAATAMACTTAAAGAAATAAGAGACCAAAACAGCAAAAATATAGGCGATTTAGATATGCTAATGCTGCCCTTAATGTGATTATAAATACACTTATGATACTGTTTCGCACATAGAAGGTATGGAGAAAAATACAGCGTAAGTGAAAATATAATTAAATAAAAAAAGAAGTTACCTTGTGGTAGCTTCTTTCACTAAAAGAGGAGTCTATTTATTCTAAGGTTAACCTTATATCACAAATCATGTTTTTCAGGGTACTACTACGATTTATTGTATTTTATCCGTACCTCTGTTTAAAAGTTCAATTAAAATCGCCTTTCCCTATATACATATGCCTTTATTTCAAAGTTACGGTTAATTCTCTTTCTGTAAAAACTTGTTTAGCAATAAAAATGGCATTTAACACTCTAGGAAAGCCAGTGTATGGAATACAGTGAGTAATGGCTTCTACTATTTCATGTGGTGTGAGACCTACATTAAGCGCAGCATTAATATGAACATTTAATTGTGGTTCACACCCTCCTTGTGTCGTGAGCGAGCTTATTGTAACTAGTTGTTTTTGCTGTAGGTTAAGTCCTTCTCTTGTATAAATATCTCCAAAGGCAAATTCAATGACATATTTCCCAATGTCAGGAGCAATGTCTTTTAATGATTCAATTACTCGTTTCCCACCCTCTCCATCTACTTCCATTAACGTTTTCCAACCATTTTCGTAACGTTCATTCATCAACTGAATCTCTCCTTACAACTGAGTTATTTTATTTACAAGTTAGATATTACGCTTTAGAGCGCGCTCTAAAGCAAGCATTTTATTTCTTATGTTATAATAATTAATATGGAAAATTTATTCAGTATTCAACAAGTAGCAAGTATGACCGGTCTTTCTACACATACTTTGCGTTATTACGAAAAAATTGGATTAATAAAAAATGTGCAAAGAGACCAAACTGGATATCGGCAATATACAGATTTTGATCTAGCTTGGATTCAGTTTTTAATTCGTTTACGTGTTACAGGAATGCCTATGCTTAAAATGAAGCAGTTTTCTGATTTACGACAGGAAGGAGAGTCTACTATTACGGCAAGAAAGGAATTGTTAGAAGAACATTATAAAGATGTCTTAGGCAAAATAGAGGAACTAGAGTTGAATTCGCATAGAATTGAAGAAAAAATTGCGCACTATAAAAAATTAGAGACAGTGGAGAACCAACAATCTTAATAACTATAAAAAAGACCTTGAAACACACCTGTCAAGGTCTTTTTTATAGTACCTAATATAACATTAAACAAAAAACGCTGAATTTATATATGTAGCAGATTTGAAATATTCCCACCTAAAACTCTGTCTGCAACTTCTCCGCTAG
>NZ_JBFULJ010000208.1:0-5659 GCF_056400385.1 Priestia sp. P5_B4 | reverse complement strand
ACAGGATAAATAGTCCCGGCTTAGTTCTGCAACGATAATTCCTTTAAATTCTTTCTCATTAGTAAGAACGGGTACAGAAATGGTTACTACTTTTTGATGACGATAATTTTGAATAAGATCGGATAAAGCGTATGTATGTGTCCAATACACCTGGGTAAAATTAGCGTGATGATAAATTAAATTGTTTTGACTTGAAGCAAAAGGCGTTTCAAACTTTACGCGTTCTTGTTCATTGATATAGTAAATCGAATGAATAACTGAACTTTGTGAATTTGCTTGTTTAGCTCGGTTATACATTCGATTTATGTTAAGATCTGACTCTAGCCCCTCTCCTGCAATAAGCTGCAGYTGTGAAGCCACATGCTCAATTTCTGAATTCAGCCTTTTAGCTATAATATCTTTACTTGCAATGTTTTGAACCTTTACATCTTCTTTAATAATTTTGCTTGCATAGCCCGTAATGATGTAATAAATGATGATGCCCGGTACAATTAAAATAACCGTAAATAAAAGAAGATATTTAGTTGTAATACTTTTTGAAATAGGAAAGTTCACCTTATGCCCTCTCTTTTTTGTTAGCTGCCCCTTAAATGTAAGCGTTATTATCGATATTAAAAGTATAGCAGATATCGCTCGTGATAGGGTCTTTTAATTGTTCAATCGTTCATCATAGCCGCTAATGAGTAAATAATTTTCTTAGAAACTAACGGACTTTTAAAACACAAAAAAGCCTAAAGAAATTTCTTTAGGCTATTCAGTGATATAATTAGCAGCCGTAGCCGCCACCATAACCACCGCTATAACAACTACATCCGATAATTACTAATAGAATAAATAATACAACTAATAAAGCGAAACCAGAACCGAATCCACATCCAGCATTAGACATATAAGCACTCCCTTTCAACGTAATTTTCTGTTGCTAAAACAAAGAAGGTTCAAACATAGGGTGTTTCTCATGGATAGCTTATTGTATGTCTGCCTAGACGTTTTGGTTTGCTGTTCTGCTCATTTTTTAAAAATTGGGCTTGTTTTCGTCTTTACAGCTCAGAAAATGTAATTCCGTAAAAGTAAAGCTCATTTCCACTCTTCCTTTAAAATTGCGTAATAATATTCATCCCACCATCCTTTTTCAGTTGGAATACATTTTTTAAAATACCCTTCTCTTCTCATCCCGATCTTCTCCATAACACGATAAGAAGACGTATTCTCAGGTTGACAAGTAGCAATAATCCGATGCAGTTTCATTGTGTTAAAGCTATAGTCCACTATTGCTTTTGCCGCTTCTGAAGCATATCCTTTCTGATGATAGAGAGAATTAAATACCCAGCCAATTTCATAAGTATGGTCCCCAAAATAGTTAAAAAAGACGATATGACCAATTAGAATTTTTTCGTTTTTTAATACAACTGGAAAATTTTTAGCATTTTCTTTTATATTTTCATTTACAAATTTCTTCGCATCATCCTTACTAAACATACCTTCTGGTATGTACTTCATGACATTAGCATCAGATGTATATGCGTAGACATCTTGCCAATCTTCATATTTAAATTTGCGTATTAGTAATCTGTCAGTCTCAATGTTCATGTGGTTCTCCCCTATCTCAAAGCTATCTTTCTATACGCTTGTTTCGATAGTGAAGATACAAAAACCTCTTTGCACCAAGTTACTATTGCTTTTGCTGACGCTTCTTTAAAACAAGATAAAGTGACTCTACGAAAAAGAAAAACAAAAGAGAAAAAAGGACAAATAATTCGGCCACTTCCATTACACGAAACGGGCTTAAAGCATTGTATAGTGCCTGCAGTACGTTCGTTCCTTGAAAAAGATCAATTCCTACAGAAAGAGCGATCACAGATCCAAATAGCAGCAGGCTAACCCCAATAATTTTCATCATTTTCCCTCCTCACCTAAACATTACTTACCTCATAGGGTCGTCATTTTCATTTACCGTCATGCAAAAGATATTTTGTTAAAAATTACATAATTATACGGTTTTTGGTCAAATTAATAAAAACTATAGTAAGGGTGTTTTCATTTATGCCTTCGTTCTTTAAAAATCAACAATCTAAAAATAAACTTCCACCTCAGTCAGATCAAACAAGTAGCGAACAAACAGCTTCTTCTCTTAAGAATCTGCTGTCTGAGAACCTTACCCTCATTAAAGAGAAAACTGGAAACAGCTCAGATATTGTGATTCGTCATTTTAAAATAGGCGTCAATAACACCTTGGCTGCTGCTATCGTCTACATAGAAGGGATTGTAGATAATCAGGCTATTCAAGATTACTTACTGCAGTCTCTTATGAAAGATAATCAAAAAAATGACCTAAACGATCAAAATGCATTAGAGTTAATTTCCGAAGACATCGTAACAATCGGCAACGTATCGTTTGCAGACAACTGGAATGATTTACTTTCTTCTTTGATGTCAGGAGACAGCCTTCTTATTGTCGATGGCATAAACCGCGTACTCAGCGTGAGTACACAAGGCGGTGAAAAGCGTGCCATTGCAGAATCTACTACAGAAATGGTAGTTCGGGGACCAAAAGGTGCCTTTACTGAGTCTATC
Organism: Priestia sp. P5_B4; assembly: GCF_056400385.1. Lineage (NCBI taxonomy): Bacteria > Bacillati > Bacillota > Bacilli > Caryophanales > Bacillaceae > Priestia > Priestia sp. P5_B4. The sequence continues at coordinate 3,085 of NZ_JBFULJ010000208.1, read as the reverse complement.
GGCACAAACTTAGCCATGGTGCGCCGAATTATTAAAACACCTGACTTATGGCTAGAGTCGATGAAAATTGGCCGGGTAACTAAAACAGATGTCACTGTTATGTATATTCATGGCATCGCAAACGATAAAGTCGTAAAAGAAATTCAAAAGCGATTTAAAAACATTGATATTGATAGTATTTTGGAATCAGGTTATGTTGAGCAGCTAATTGAAGATCAAACGGTTACTCCTTTTCCAACTATTTACAACACAGAAAGACCCGATGTGGTGGCGGGTAACCTTTTGGAAGGAAGAATTGCTATTTTTGTGGATGGAACTCCTTTTGTACTTATTGCTCCAGCGTTGTTTATTCAATTTTTCCAATCGGCTGAAGATTACTACGCACGCTTTGATATTGCCACATCCATTCGTCTTTTGCGGGTGTTTATGTTTATGATTTCACTTATCGCTCCTGCCACGTATGTGGCGGTTACGACATTTCATCAAGAGATGGTACCCACAACGCTTATTGTAGCTCTTGCGGCACAGCGAGAATCCGTTCCATTTCCCGCGTTCGTGGAAGCTTTTTYTATGGAAGTCACCTTTGAAATTTTGCGTGAAGCAGGGATTCGTTTACCAAAAGCTATCGGCTCTGCTGTATCGATCGTCGGAGCTCTTGTTATTGGGCAAGCGGCGGTTCAAGCAGGGATCGTCTCACCAGCTATGGTTATTATTGTATCGATTACAGCCATTGCTAGCTTTGCCACACCGTCTTTCGATATGGCTATTTCAGCGCGTTTAATTCGTTTTTTATTTATACTAGGAGCGGCTACATTCGGTTTCTATGGCATTATCCTTATTCTTTTAATGGGGGTTGGACACCTGTGCAGCTTACGTTCATTTGGTGTTCCTTACATGACGCCATTAGCACCCTTTATTCCTGCAAGCAATGAAGATACATTGCTGCGGTTACCTTGGTGGACGATGAGAAGAAGACCTAAATTAATTAGTAATAACAAAGTTCGTCAAAGCAAACATCAAAAGCCTGAGCCTCCTTCTTCAAGAGGTATGATTAACCAAGAAATGGAAGAAGATGATCAAAATGAAACGTAAAAGTTTATTTTTACTGGTAATGACCATAATGATGGTATTGCTTACTAGCTGCTGGAGTAAAAAAGAGTTAACGGATCTTGCATTTGTATCAGCAATGGGCATTGATAAAACGAAAGATGGGCGGTATGAGCTTACCTTTCAAATCATTAACCCGGGAAATGTAGCTGGCTTACAAGGAGGCAGCGGCACCCAAAGTCCGCCTGTTACGATCTATGCTGCTTCCGGTGATAATTTAGTTGAAGCAAGCAGACGCGCTTCGGCTAGAATTTCCCGAAGACTTTATTATGCCCATACCAATTTAGTCGTGATCGGAGAAAAAATAGCGCGTGAAGAAGGAATTAACATTCTTATTGATTCTATTGATCGCGATCCTGAGTTTCGAATTACGACTTCCTTAGTAATCGCAAACCAGTCAAGTGCTGCTGATTTGGTAAAAGCACTAACGCCTGTCGATAAAATTCCAGCAAACAAAATTATGAAAACGCTGGAGTTCACTCAAAGAAAATGGGGAGAAAACCTCAAGGTTTCTTTTCAAGAAGTGATGAAATCTCTCGAATCTCCCGGASGAGAAGCACTAGTCCCGGGTTTTCGTTTAGTTGGAAATCCTCAACAAGCAGAAAACTTAGATAATCTCCAGCAAAGCGCACCAGAAGCTAMCCTTCGTGCTTCTGGCATTGCTGTTTTTAAAAATGGAAAGTTAATCGACTGGTTGTACAATAGTCCAGCTAGAGGCAGCGTTTGGATTCTTGATAAAATACAAGGAACCGATATTAATGTAGATTGGAAAGGAAAAAAAGAAGCGCTTGCCTATCAAACAGTTCGTCAAAAAACGGATGTATCTGTAAAAATGATAAAAGGAAAACCTTATGCATCCGTTCACACTCGCGTAGAAGGCGATATTGGAGAAGTGGAGGTCCCTGTTGATACACGTCAACCTGCTGTCATCAAAAAGATGRAAAAAGCAGCAGGTAAAGAAATAAAAAAAGAATTACAAACAGCTATTAAACAAGCTCAGACAGACAAAGTTGACATCTTCGGGTTTGGAGAAGCGCTGGAACGCACGCGGCCTAATCAATGGGAAAAACTCAAATCAGAATGGGATGACGTTTATTTTCCAAAATTAAATGTAGACGTTACGGTAGAAGCTTACATTCGCCGAACAGGTCTGCGCAATAAATCATTTCTCTCTAGCCTAAAAGAAAAACAAAACTGAGGTCAGGAGGTTCTGGCTATATGGAAAAAGCAAAAATTAGCGCCACTCAATTATTTATTCTCATGGTTTTATTCGAGCTGGGAAGTGCTTTATTAGTTCCTCTTGCAATGCGAGCGAAGCAAGATGCATGGCTAGCTATTTTAATTGGAATGCTGTGCAGCTTTTTTTCTTCTTAGTCTATCATAAGCTCTATTCCTACTATCCGGACCTCCTGCCTACAGAATATATGCAGAAAATTTTAGGGAAGGCACTTGGAACACTTCTTGCATTCATATATATTGTCTATTTTTTATACGATGCATCACGAGTTCTAAGAGATTTCGGAGAGATGCTTCTTACTTTTGCCTATCCCGATACGCCTTTATTTATTGCTAATGCCTTGTTGATGCTGGTCATTATCTATATAACTCGAAAAGGTATTGAAGCGATAGCCAGATCAGGAGAGCTTCTGTTTATTTTCATGTATTTTCTAGCTGTTGCAGGCTTCATCTTAATTATTAGCTCAGGGCTAATTGATTTTAAGAACTTACAGCCGGTATTAAAAGAAGGAATACTTCCTGTTGCCAAAGTTGCTTTAACTGAAACGCTATATTTCCCTTTCACAGAAGCTATTGTATTTACCATGCTTCTTCCTTATTTAAGCAACCCCAAAAAAGCAAGTGTCACCATGCTATGCGCAACGGGATTAAGCGGAATTAATTTAATTATTACGATGATCATTAACATTAGCGTGCTTGGGGTTGATTTGACGACAAGATCACAGTTCCCTCTTCTTAGTAC
>NZ_JBFULJ010000207.1:0-5665 GCF_056400385.1 Priestia sp. P5_B4 | reverse complement strand
GTATAGTGGTAAAATCATCATCGCAGACAATAGTACCATCATACAAACTAGAATTAGCAGAAGACCGATTGTAAACATCGGATACTTAAAGGCTTTAAGATCTAACATTGGCTCTTCCATCTTCGTTTGACGAATAGAAAACGCAACTAACGCAATAGTTCCAATCACAAGAGTTAGAATAACCTGTAGACTTTCCCAGCCCCCGCCTTCTCCGGCGCTGCTAAATCCAAACACGATTCCGCCAAAACCGATTGTTGAAAGAACAACAGAAATCATATCGATTTTTGGCTTCGTTGGTGTGGTAACGTTCTGCATAAAGAAAGCTCCAAACACTAAGGCAACAAATAACAGCGGAAGTGAAATCCAGAAAATCCAGTGCCATGTTAATGTTTTTAAGATTAAGCCTGATACAGTTGGTCCAACAGCTGGCGCAAACATAATAACAAGACCGATAATCCCCATTGATTTTCCACGTTTATGCGGCGGGATAATAACAAGAATCGTGTTAAACATAAGCGGTAAAAGTAAAGCAGTTCCAACGGCCTGCACGACACGGGCAATCATGAGTACCCCAAATGTTGGTGCAATAGCCGCAATAAATGTTCCAATGATGGAGAAAATTAGAGATGCTATAAAAAGCTGTCTGGTCGTAAACCGCTGAAGAATAAAACCTGAAATAGGCACCAAAATTCCTAACGTTAACAGATACCCTGTTGTCAGCCACTGTGCAGTTGTTTCGTGAATGCCAAAGCCAGAAATTAGCTCTTTTAACGCCATATTTAAAGCTGTTTCACTAAATAAACCGATAAATCCAGCAATAAGAAACGACGTTATAATCGGCAGCACTTTGATGTTCGAGCTTTCGGCTACTGTTTGTTGATTACTCATATTAAATTGTCTTCCTCTCTTTTACATACTCTTTTTGGTGAACGTTTTTTCTATCTCAATGATAAGTTGATTAGCAGACAAACAATGCATATTGATATAAAGATTAGGGATAGATTTAAGGCATTATGTTGACTAAGCTTTTTCTTTCTCTTCTCTTTTGACCGAAGTGCTTTTTGTCTTCTAAATTCGTTTCTTTCCACAGATACCTCTCCATTTCATTTCTAAATCAACTTTAGAAACCTTCCTATGTAAACTAATTTCTATTCCTAATATGGAATTTTTAATAAGTAAGTTAAAACGAAATAGAACTATAAAATGAATTTCACTCTATATAACAGGAATATTGTAACACAGCTATAAGTACTGTTTCTATCTAAAATATACTAAATAACAACAGCTATATACCTAACTTAGTGCCTATGACAATTAAAATTTGTTTCTGTTATATGCTTTTTGTTCTGTTTGCCCTAATAGAACACAGCTAACTTTTTAATCATCAGTCAAAAGAAATAGTATCAGAAATGAAGTAATAGTAAAAATTGATACTATGGAGGTGTTTTCTTATGAAAAAGTATGAAGTAACATTTCATCTAATTAACGGTGAGATAAGTCATTTAGTTGAAGCTAAATCACTTATTCGTGCAAAGAACTACATACAGTATAGGTTTGAAGACAAAAGTAAAATATTGGATTTATCAAATGAGTTGGTCATTGTTAAAAGGAACGTCCAATACTTTACAGTAGTTGAAAAAGAATAATTAGCTATGTAAAAGGACGTTATCTACAAAAGTAATGTCCTTTTCTATCCATACAATATCTTATAGGGTAGTCTCTTTTTCCCTATTCTAGTCACTAAAATTTTTCTCCGACTTGAAGCCAAAATAGATTTTGCGCCCTCTAAGCGTACCTTTAATTTAGTCTACTAATTTTTCTTTTTTGGATAAAATTCATTATTCCATACTWTTTAGATAAAGTAAGAAACAAGCTAAATACATGCATTTAATGTGCAGACAAACGCTCTCTGAGGAAATTGTTTTTTGAGACAAACAACTCGAATTCACATACTAAATTCATCTAAACAAAAGGCTCCATCAAATTTTAATATTGATATTAAGCGTAAAAACAGAACTCCCTATTTTATGAAAGCTCTGTTTTGTTTATTCACTATTATGTATATTTTCTGCGTCACAACGTAATTTATAAAAATCCTGAACTAATGTATTTTCTTCTAAAATGAATTCTTTCATTTTACGTAAAATTCTTTTCCCTACACGGCGGTCCAACACACACAATATTTTTATTAACAACATATCTGCAAAGCGTACATGTAGAAATTAAAAGAGCAAACTCACTGCCATGCGAGTTTGCTCTTTCAATTCTTCACTCAAATTGCTCGAGTTTAACTTATTGTCCTATATCCTTCATCCTTTTAAGAGCTTTTCTATATTCTTGATCTCTCATATGCAGCATTTTATCAGCAGAAGGTTTAGGCTGACCAAATTTTTTTAAAGCTTCTCTATACTCGCTGTCACCAATGACTTGAGTTGAAACAGCCTCTTTAAGTGAACGTTCAACAACGGGAGTAGCTTTTTTATTGGGAAGCTCTTCCGTACTCAGCTTTTCTTTATGTGTTTCTTTGTCATGCGGCTTATGAGCCAGCTTGTGGCCTTTACCTGTTAGGAACATCAAAAACGAAAGAACTAATACCACAATGCTCAATACACACGAAAACGTAGAAAATGTATGATACGTAATGATTTCAGATTTTACATGTAGAGATTGAGTGAAATTTTCTTTACTAGCCACCTGGCTCTCTGCGCTTACTGTTGCAAGGTGATCTTTATACACCTTTGCAAAGACGATACTGCTGATTACAGGGATGACCGCAGATACTGTAACTCTTATAAATTGAACCGTGACCATCCGAGGGACTAAACTTGGTAGCGGTCCGCCTAAAGCAGCACCCATAAGACCTGCAGCAACTGTGAATCCTACTCCTGCGATTAAGGCGGCAAAGCTGCTAACAAAGAGAAATGCAGAAGCATGACCGTCTACATACATCCACTGTATGTTCACTCCCATAATAATGACCGCTCCTATAATACCTAATACTCCCGGTCCAACTTTATCATATAATACGGCACTTAATACGGCCGCAATCACTATTCCCGCAAAAAGCCCGATATAGATCAATGAAGTGTCTCCTTTATCAAAACTAGATCCGCTTTTAAGCATTCCTTGTAGAGATAAAAGAGTTAAACTCATGCTAATATTGCCTATAACAGCGATCAGGATAGCAAGAGTTGGTTTTCGAGAAGCCACTAATCTAAAGGGAATTAAAGGATTTTTAATATGCCATTCTGCTGCGAATAAAAAGCATAGAAAAATGATGCTTCCCACTATGCCTATCCAAACATAAGTAGATGCCCATCCTGATTTTTGGAGATTAAGTAATGTAAACGTAATAAATGCAGTAACCATAAACATTAACGCTACACCGATGATGTCAAATGGTTCATGGTGTTTGTGCTGTTGCTTAGCGTGATCATTTGTTAGAAATTTGTAGCTGAAGCATATTCCCAGTAAGGAAAGGACGGCCGCTATATAAAATAACCATCTCCAGTGTCCGTAGCTGTTCACTAACATTCCGAGAAAAATGCCCACAACGCTAGATCCATAAAATCCGCCAATAAGAATCAGTAATGCCAAGTTCCGTTTCTGAATCGGAAAAGAAAGAACCAGCATTGGAATCATCATCATAAGTGCTAAGCCCGTTCCTGTTCCTTGTAAAAAACGACCAATGCCCATTCCTAAGAAGCTGTTAGAAGCAATGCTTACAATAGCTCCTATAAGAAACAAACACATCGAAAGAACATACGTCCCTACAAATGCTATGGAAAGTATAAACACAGACTGTACAAGAGTTGATTTTGCCGCTATTACTTTAGAAAGCATCCCATCGCTGCAGGTATTTTGATAAATGGTTTCCTGAGCTACATCTCGAAGCTGATAGGCAGGACCCATCATTATCAAAAGTACTAAAGCTAGATACGGGTTCGTTACTAGACCGTAAAAACCGGTTAAAACAGCATAACCGAGTGAGCCTGCGAACATAAAAAGCAAAAGCCTTCCTTTTACTATAGAAGACATTCGGTACACAATAATTCCTCCAACTATGCTTCCAAAATAATACGCACCGTTTATATATCCCCACCACGCTTCTCCTTTTTCAAGCACTTCTTTCACAAAAGAAAGAGTAATAGCTCCAATCCAAATGGTTCCAAAAAGCGACTCGATGATGTCCATTATAACGAGGGCTCTGATGCGTTTATGTATCCATAAAAAGCGCCATCCTTCCATTAGTTTTGCCGCTCTTCGCTTTTGTGTTTGTTTATATGTATGGGCTTCTTTTATAAACAGTAAGCAAACAAATGAGAGCGATAGAAGACCTGCCGTTATAAAGAGAGACTGAGTGGATCCCGTTAAGGACAAAACGAAACCACCAAGCGACCACCCTGCAAACAGAAAAGTTTGATCAATTGTTGAAAGCAAGCTATTCGCCTGCATTCTTTGACTATCATTTACTAAGCTGCGTACAACTGACGTTTTAAAAATGGAAAAAAAGCCGTTAAAAAAAGAAATGATTCCAACAATGATAAAACCCATCGTTAGTACTGTGACTGTAAATTCTTGTGTAAGCAGCACATACAATCCAACAAGCATCCCTATCTGCATCACTTGAACAGACCGCATAATGTGAATGGATTTATACGTATCGGCTAGTAAAGGTACGATAAGGCCGCTAAGGAGCCGTGCAAGTAAGCTCGTCATCGTAATCATCGACGCAAGAGCTGTTGAACCGGTGTTTTCCTTTATATAGGAAGTGACAGCCATTGTATAAAGAACAAAACCTACATTTGCGGTTACTTGACTTGCTGCTAAAAGATAAAAACGCTGAGTCAATTCTTTTCTCCTTTCTGTTAGACGTAACATGCAAAAAGATAATTTATTTTTGTTAATTTTTCCCTTTTTAAACTATAACACTATTTGACGAAATCCAAAACTATCTATAATTTAGTAGATGGAGGTTTTTATGTTTAAATATAGTTTTCTTATTGTTCTTATCGCTTTTTTAMTTATTAACTTTAACGGCCAGGAAAATCAAATTGTAGGAGGCAAAATAAAAAAGGAACGAAGTGAGGTTTTCTTTGGCGAATACGACAGCTTTACGGGCCGCTACTCCCGGAGCATTAAACTCAAAAAAGGCGTAACCTACGCTTTTACGCTATCTAAAAATACCAAAAGCGGAGACCTGTCCCTGTACGTAGAAGATCCAAAACAGACACTATTTTTTGAAATGACTAATAACTCTCTTTATTTAACACCTGAAAAAACAAGGAGATATCGTATTAATTTTGTAGGCTCTGAGCATAAAGGCTCTTTTCAGCTTCACTGGAAAAGCAGTAATCAAAAAGAGCGCGAAAAATTTGTGTAATACCATTTTAGACAACGCTTAAACGAGGAGGAATGGTTTATGATCATTAATCAAGCTGTCCTGTACACCCACTTGTTGGACACAATGAAGGATTTTTATGTAAATTCTCTCGATTTTCCATTAACCGCCGCTTCACCGCGTTCTTTTTCCATCAAGGTTGGTGAAAGTGAGCTAACCTTTAAAGAAAGTTCTCTACATACAAAGCCCTTTTACCATTTTGCTTTTAATGTTCCAGCAAACCGGTTTATGGAAGCAAAGCAATGGGCTACTCAGAGAGTCTTC
>NZ_JBFULJ010000206.1:0-5691 GCF_056400385.1 Priestia sp. P5_B4 | reverse complement strand
GGCTTACAGGGCATTGTGGAAAAAGTAAATGAAAACTCCGTGATTGTAGATTTGACTTACATGACAAACTACCGCGATTTAGACTTAGAGCAGCGAACTGTTGTCAACCACAAAAACTACATCATCATTAATCCAGCTATGTAAAGGAAAAAAGCAGCCGAACAGCAAAAGCGGTTGCTTTTTTATTGATTTTGAAAGAATTGATTCTTTTGTTCTTCTGTAATAATCCCCAGCTTATACATGAGGTAAATATACTGTTGCACCTTAACATCCTTCGAATTTTTTTTCACTGTACTCCCTCTTTTCTAAAATGTTTCTTTATACAATAATATATGGCTGAGATAAAAAAAGTTTCCTTAAAGAAACAAAAACAGGCCCCATTTTTTCTTGAAAGGGGCTTATTTTCGTGTGACAATAAGAACAAGCTACTACTATCTTCTTACCGAAAGGAATTACTAGCATGTTTGATACTGTATTGTTTATCGTTGCTCTTATTGTCATTCTTTTTTTCATCGTGCAGTTCGTTTTTAAACGCAAACAAACTTCAAATAAAAAAACATCCGTTGAACCCATGAATTATGCCGAAGAAGATTCTAACTCCTACACAAGCTGGAGTGAAACTGCTTCTAACCACGATCATGATGGCGATGGAGATAGCGGTGGAGATGGAGATKCGGATGGTGACGGAAGATAGAAAAAAAGCCCCTTCTTATGAAGAGGCTTTTCTTTATTTTGATAATACTCGCTTGCCGTTGGTAAACGAATAATAGCATTCACCTGTATAAATGTCTTGGCTTTCATGTACATGAACCCCACATTTATCTTCAAAAGCAGCTTTCATCATCGATTTGGCTACGTTATAAGCTTTAATTGGACGATACTTTCTCCACTTTCCTACAAGGCAAAATGAACACGACTTTAACGTGTATCCCCCAATCTTTTCAAATAGGCGAAACTCTTGGCGCTTGCCTAATAATAACGATGGGCGGAAAAAGTGAGTAGAACGGATATACAAACTTGCGATATCTTCTTCTACTTGCCCCTTTACTTTACTGTAAAAGAATGGCGAACGAAGATCAGCACCAATTGCTGTGATCGTTAAAAAGTTTTTGCAGCGATATTTTTCTGCACATTTAGCTGCTTTTAAAGGAAATTCGTAGTCCACTTTAATGAATTTCGCTTTTGTTTTTGCTTTTTTCATTGTCGTGCCTAAACAGCAATATACATCATCAACTGCAAAGCATTCTTCGTGCTTATCAAGCTCTGAAAAATCAATTTCAAGCTGACGTAGCTTTGTGTGTTCGATTGGTAGCTTTTTTCGAACAAACACTGTCACATGGTTATATAAGCTGTTGCTTAATAACATTTTTAAAAGTTCTTGACCAACAAGTCCGCTTGCACCTAATACTAATGCTGATCTCTGTGACATTCTTTCACCTTCTCACCTGTTGTTTTTGCAATGGAAAACAGGTTGCATACACAACCTGTTTGTTCGAATTAACGATTATCAATTGTTTCTGGGTATAAATCATGATTCATCAGGCGATAATTAGCCATTTCTTCATACTTCGTACCGGGACGGCCATAGTTTGTATATGGATCAATTGAGATTCCGCCGCGTGGTGTGAATTTTCCCCATACTTCAATATATCTTGGATTCATCAGTTTAATTAAGTCATTCATAATAATGTTCATACAGTCTTCATGGAAATCTCCATGGTTACGGAAGCTGAATAAATAAAGCTTTAACGACTTGCTTTCTACCATTTTTTCATCTGGAATGTAACTAATATAAATGGTTGCGAAATCCGGCTGACCTGTTTTTGGACATAAGCTCGTAAATTCCGGACAGTTGAATTTCACAAAATAATCACGATTTGGGTGTTTGTTATCAAATGCTTCTAGAATCTCTGGTGCATATTCAAACAAATAGTTTGTTCCTTGATTTCCAAGGAGTGATACACCTTCTAATTCTTCATCTTTTCGACCGCTCATTTGCATTTCCTCTCTTTCTACGATTGTCATTCTAACAGCGTTTTTTTATTTTGTATATATCTGTTTTTATTTTTCTTTGTAAATTTTTTGCTATGCGCTTACACGCCTCGTTTATTTCCCCAAACAAGGGCGTGAACCTGCGGCAGAACTCTTACATCGTTCATGTTTTTTGCTGCCACTGCCTTATCGATTAACCACTCATACTTTTTAAGCAATTCTTGTGTTAACGACGCATTATCGATTGTCGTTAAGTCCTCGTTTCCTACTTGAACAAAAAATGGAACCTCAGGATAACGTTCATGAACAGACGCTGCATACTCAAAGTCCTCATCATTAAATACAACGACTTTTATGCTTATGTGCGCCTTGCGTTTTTCCTTTATTAATGTCTCTATAATATCGTCTAATACGGAGAAATTTGTTTTCATTAATGAACTTGGAGGCTTAGGAGAAATCGTTAAATCATCGATCTTTAGGAACCAATCCTGATAACGGCTCCCCTGTGTTTCAAGAGCTGCTTTTACCCCTTGACTGTGCAAAAGCTCTACAAGTGAACCAATCGCCTTGATAAGCGCAGGGTTTCCTCCAGAAATGGTGACGTGATCAAAGTACTCTCCTCCAATTTCTTTTAGCTCCGTCCAAATTTGTTCTGCTGTTAGCTGACGAATATCGTTTTTAGCCGATCCATCCCATGTAAAAGCTGAATCACACCAGCTGCAGGAATAATCACAGCCCGCGGTACGAACAAACATCGTCTTACGTCCTACAACCATTCCTTCCCCTTGAATCGTTGGTCCGAATATTTCAAGTACTGGAATTGTATTAGCCACGTTTTTTCACCTTCTTTGGGCGGTAAACTACGTAACTTGTCGGCGTTTCCCGCACGAATACTTGTACGCAAGAAGGCTTATTTGGTAGTGTGTCTAGATATTCTTGAACCAACTCATAAATTTTACGGGCAACAACTTCAGTTGTAGGAAAATCATTTGGATTTTCTTCGTTAAAGATAGAATGATCGTTCAATAATGTATGATCAAATTGACCAGAAACAATTTTTTTCAATAGCGCAAAGTTTACTAAAAAGCCCGCTTCGTCTAATGTATCTCCGGCAACAGTTAGATTTACGAAATACGTATGTCCATGAACTTGACGGCATTTTCCTGCTTCTGTGTGAGGAACAAAATGTGCCGCAGCAAACTGCATATCTTTGTTCAGTTCATATTCATAGTCATGAAATACTTGAGGATACATTTGTTGCAGCATTATTTCTCTCCTCCTTCTTTCGTTTGCATATATTGATCTAACCCGCGTTTTCGCAATTGACATGCGGGACATTCGCCGCATCCATCAGCAACAATACCGTTGTAGCATGTTAATGTTTTTTCACGCACATACTCAAGCGCCCCTAGCTCATCCGCTAACGCCCACGTTTCTGCTTTATCAATCCACATAAGGGGCGTATGAATCACAAATTCAAAGTCCATTGATAAATTAAGCGTGACGTTTAACGATTTTACAAATACATCTCGACAGTCTGGATATCCCGAAAAATCAGTTTCACAAACGCCTGTTACGATATGACGGCCTCCGCTGTTTTTAGCCAGTACGGCTGCAAATGATAAAAATAAAAGATTGCGGCCGTCAACAAACGTTGTAGGCAACTCTCCTTCTTTTTGCTCGATCTCAATATCATCTCGCGTTAAGGCATTTGGTGCTAATTGATTTAAAAGTGACATATCTAGTACGGTATGCTTCACACCTAAATCAGCTGCGATAGCTTTTGCTACCTCTATCTCTTGACTATGGCGCTGACCATATTGAAAAGTAACCGTTTCTACTTCTTTAAAGTTTTTCAAAGCCCAAAATAGACATGTTGTACTATCTTGACCTCCGCTAAATACAACAATAGCTTTTTCATTTTTCATCATTATTGTTCGTCTCCTTTTTGATTGAAATCAAAAGAAGAAGAAACTTTATTGAACCGTTCGTTCCCTTTGTGACTAATTTTATAACACAAAAAAGAGACTGCTCTTTTCCAGCAATCTCCCTAAAAAGCAACTAAGATACACGTCCTCGCCAGCATACACGTTAAAAAGACGCGTTGATAGAAAAGCACGTGAAAGAAGACACGCTAAAACCGTGTCTTTTGTCATCAACGATGATCTTAGTTTTTTATAGAGGGAGTTTTCGAACCTCTCCCGTACGTATCCAAACGTGTACGGCGTTTCTTCTTGAATTGTCATCGTATTATACCACATGCGTATAAATAATGCTATGTTTGTTGACTTCTATCGCCTTTAGCTGCCTTATTTTTCTTCATATAAGAAAGCGCAATAAATAACAACGGAAAACAGACGCTTAATACAAATAAATAAAACGGCCAGTAATATTTTTCAAAATAATTGAAGTACGCTGTGTTGGGAATAATGTAATATGCCACGCCTGTAATAATTATACCTAAAGGAAAGCTTAAAAAATTGCGCACCCGTAAATTACACAATTGGACGATACTTAACTGAATAGCATAGAACACAATGACAACTTTAAAAAAGATAGATAACATCCAAATAATAGCTACTAATACTTCAACATGCTGAATCGTTGCACCTAACGAAATCATTTTTCCTAATAAATAAACTGGGTAGCTGTGCATCGATGCAATATTCGCGCCAAGAGCTAATATACAAGCCGCAACTGCAATCGTAATCGTCAAGCCCGATGCGACAGTGCCGATAACAAACATTCTTTTTATCTTTTTTCCATCTTTTATATGAGGCGTAATCATCAGAATAAAAACCAATTCCATAAACGGGTTTCCTAAAAAATAAGTGGTCCCTAATACTAAATCACCCATGCTGAATTCAAAAAAAGGATAAAGATGATCAATTTTCATCTGAGGAATATTTAAAACAATTAACAATAAAAAGGGGACCACAATCCAAGGCAAAAAGATTTCCGCGGTTCTTGCTACCACTTCAATACCTAGATACCCTCCGTATATAACAGCTAAAAGAACAAGAGCATGAATCCATGTAGGCAGCGTTTCAGGGACAATTTGAGTCGTCATGAATGTACTGATATCTCGAAGCGAAAACGTAGACTGAATGAACATAAAGAAAATGTAAATAAGAGAAATACACGTTCCTGCATAAGGACCTAGCGCCTTTTTAGCTATTTGAATGAATGTTTGCTGAGGGTAACGCTGAATCAGCCATAAAAGCACCGCAACGATTAAAAGTGCAAAGCCAATAGCAAGCACACCGCAAAACCACGCATTTTGTCTATTCGTCTCTAATAATGTAGCCGGAACTGCCAAGATGGCGCTTCCGATACAAAAAACATAAATGAGAAAAAGAAATTGTTTCGGACTAATAAATTCTTTTATTTGCATCATACACACCTTCTCTCCTACATGCGTGCTCACGTGAATAACAAATGATGAACGGTTCTAGTAAGAGGCTTAACGAGTGCCTCTAAAAAGTACAGAGGCGTAGGAACTTCTTTACGGAGTGTAATCGCTCCCCAAAAGAATAGACCCAAACCTATAAGACAAAGGTAGACGACTATCTCACGATAATACTTTTCCTTTCGGAAGTTGATCATTATTTTTTTAGTCAAATAAGCAAGCAGTACAAGTAAGGCGATAAATCCCTCCATTTTCTTTCTCCTTAATGCTTCATTTGCTTCATATATGAG
>NZ_JBFULJ010000205.1:0-5699 GCF_056400385.1 Priestia sp. P5_B4 | reverse complement strand
GGAAATTATTATGAAAGTACAACCCGCAAAATGTGGTGTATATGTCTTAAGCAGTCTAGGAGCTGTTATAGTGTTCTTCTTACTTTTACTTAAGAACAGTGCTTTCTTTCTAGAGGAAGAATACAATCAAAACAAACCTGAAGCTGCGCTTGCGGTCAACGAACATACCTATCACCTTCACAAAGGTTCTATTAACTGGTCAAACGGCCGTTCAACAACAAAAAAAGAAATAAATGTATATGATTTATATACATACATATCGCAGCAAGAAAGTATCCCATTGCAGCAGCAACAATCRGTTAAGCTCCATTTTTCGAACTTAGACGGTGCTTATATTCGTAGTGTGAGTGTGCATATATGGAGAGATAACGGTGAAAAAACCAAGCTGTTTGTCAAAAATAATGAATTTAAGGTTCCTAAAAATCAAGGTTTGTACGTTGTTGATATTGCGATTACCTCTACAAGAGGAACAATGCAATATGCGGCAAATGTGCAAATACAGTAAGTTTTTTATATATTTACGTTTGGTCGAGAAAATCGGATAAGAAAACTCTTGTTGCAAGCAGGAAACGATGTGTGGAATAAAAAAGAAGTATTAAAAACATAGTGAAAGCATTCAAATAACAGCCCTTAACTTTTTCAGAAAATAATCCCACAAAAAAAGAGAGCGCTATCGCTCTCTTTTTTATAAAATGAAAAAGACGTCCACGCAGGACGTCTTTGATGCGTTTGTGGCGGGGACCGTGTGACCACATTCACACGTTTAGCTCGAAAGCATGCCCTTCGACTTACACAAATTAGCTCATCGCTTTATTAATATAACATCCGCCACAGAAAAAAGCAATCAATTTTTAAATAGTTTTTTTCTATTTATACATATTTCGCGAGAATCCACAAAATAATATGCATGCGTAGCTATTCACTCTCTACATTTTTAGTCTATTTTAACTCATGTACGAATATACTAATAGACCAACCTATGCGCAGTTTTTGAAAAAGGATGTGAATAGCTTGTTTCAATTCACTGATTTCCCTGAATTTTCATGGTCGTACTCCAGACATAAAATGGTCACACAATGCAAACGAAAGTATGCATATCATTATTATGTCTCACATAACGGATGGCTTGACAGCGCTTCTGCTCAGTCTCAGAGCGCTTATCGTCTAAAAAAGGTTTCCACTTTATCTATGTACGCCGGACAAGCCGTGCGTCAAGTGATTACAGAGGCCATTTCTGACTATACATCTACAAAGCTTGTCCCTAATGAACAGCACTTAGCAGAGAAAGTGCAGCAGCTACTAAATAACGCACTGCGTGATTCTACTGACTATGGAGAGCTTTGGTATCATAAGCCTGCTCAGTATAAGATGCTTTTAGAATTCTACGAAAACGGCTATATTTCTAAAAAAGATCTTAAAGACATGCAAAAACGGGTACACATTTGTGTACATCACTYTTTACAAAGTAAATCGTTTTGCGAAATCGTATCTTCACCTTTTTTAGAAGTGGAGCCTCATCAGTCGTTTCGTTCTATAAATGTGTATGATCATAAAGTATATGCGCCTTTTCATTCTCTTTTTAAAAACCCAGTCACAGACGAATTTACGATTGTTGATTGGAAAACAAGTAAACAAACAAAAGATGATTTGTTTCAACTGGCGATATACGCCCTCTACGTGCTAGCCGAATATAATATTTCCGTTGATCGGATAAAAGTCCGAAACGAATACTTGCTTTCAGGCAGTGCGCGTACGTATCAGCTTACTCTTCATGAAATTGAAGCTGTTATTCAGCAAGTTGATACAAGTATTGATTATATGAAAACTTTTTTGGAAGACTCAGAGGGAAATCAGCCTCTTCCGCTTGAGCATTTCCCTCCAACAGATACGCCTGCCTCCTGTCACGGCTGTGCATTTAAAGAATTGTGCCAAACGGGATAAAAAACAGCTGAAGATGATCTATATTTTTTGCTGAACTTTTTTATTGTCAAAAGAACCTTTGCTAGCATATAATTTGCATTAAGGAAACATTTTATACTTCATATAAAAAAATTAGCTTGGGCTATTTATTGTTCATCAAAGAAAGGAGCACTAGACATGAAAGATCAAAACGGCAGTAAAGCATTATCGGCTATGCAGCTAAGTGCTCAAGACGTATTGTCGGGTAAAACAAAAGGAATTAAGCGATTATTGCCTTTCTTAGGGCCTGCTTTTATCGCAGCGGTTGCTTATATTGACCCAGGTAATTTTGCTACTAACATTGCAGCAGGCTCTCAATACGGATACATGCTGCTTTGGGTTGTATTAATTTCTAACTTAATGGCTGTCTTAATTCAATCGTTATCAGCTAAATTAGGGATTGCAACGGGCTTGAATTTACCCGAGATAGCACAGGAACACTTCCCATCCTTCGTTTCTTTTGGGCTTTGGATCCAAGGAGAATTGGTCATTATGGCGACGGATTTAGCAGAATTTATTGGGGCTGCTCTTGGAATTTATTTATTATTTCATATTCCTTTGTTCCCAGCTGCACTTATCGCAGCGGTAGGCTCTTTTGCTATTTTAGAGTTACAAAGACGAGGTGTTCGACTGCTAGAAGCAGCTATTGCGGCGATGGTTTTTATTGTGGTATTAGCTTTTGGGACTCAAATGTTTCTTGCGCATCCAGACGGCGCAAGTGTTGTCCACGGCTTATTTGTYCCTCAGTTTCATGGAACAGACAGCGTGCTGCTAGCTTCTGGGATTTTAGGTGCTACAGTTATGCCACACGCGATTTATTTGCACTCAGCTCTTACGCAGCGCCGCGTGGTAGGAACTACAGAATCGGAGAAAAAAGCGATTTTCCGCTTTGAATTTATTGATATTGTGATTGCTATGATTATCGCTGGTGCAATTAATGCAAGCATGCTGATTGTCGCAGCAGCTCTATTCTTTAAAAACGGACTAAACGTGCAAGATTTGGACGTAGCTTTTACACAATTTGAACATTTAATTGGTCCCTTTGCAGCTATCGCGTTCGGAGTTGGATTATTATCTTCAGGACTTTCAAGTTCTTCGGTCGGAACAATGTCTGGAGATGTCATCATGCAAGGATTTATTAAACGCAGAATTCCTTTATATCTCCGCCGGTTCATTACAATTATTCCACCGCTTTTGATTATTGGGTTTGGCGTAAATCCAACAAGTGCACTAGTTGTCAGTCAAGTTATTTTATCGTTCGGAATTGCATTTGCGCTCGTTCCTCTTATCATGTTTACAAGCAACAAAAAAATCATGGGCGGATTGGTTAATCATAAAGCTACAACGGCGGTAGCTTGGGTGATAGCAGCATTAGTCATTTGTTTAAATATCTTTTTGATTTACCAAACGTTCGCATAGTAAATAAATCAAACTTTCAAGGAAAAAAAGAGACCCTAAAAAGTTAGATATAGTCTAACAATTGGGTCTCTTTTTTATTATTTCTTATTAAACGATAGTAAAAATGAAGTAGACGAGAGTTCCAATAATGGCCGACAGTACTAAGCAACCCAGTGGATATAAATAAGAATAGTTTTCTTTACGGATTGAAAGAAGGCGATCCACAATAAAAATAAGAATGACGCCCAGCATTCCGAATTCAAACATTAATAACCCAAAAATGGCGTGAAATATGAGTGACATGATAAAATCAATTTTTTTACTACGGTCTTTTACAAAAGAACTGACTAATAAATCAACGATAACCGTGCCTAACGTCCCCATTATTAAAAAGAAGGGTGTAAAAAATAAAAGGTATAAAGGAAATAAATCAATGAAATTCGGACTGGTTTTTTTAATAGAAAAATTAGGAATTGATTCTTTTATACCTGGCATAAAACAAAAAAGTAAAGTGAAAAAAAACGCAGCTATAATGGCGGCTGATAGCTTTCTATTTAAATGCATGTTTATTTTTTTATTACTAAATTCAGTAGTTGTTTTTGTATGTTTATGATTCATATGTCTTTAACGTGATGTACGCACCTTTTCCTTTCTCATAACTTTTTTATTTATATTTTATGTCTATCTTTTGTTACCAGCAGTTACAATGATACACGTTCTTTTTGAACTTGACTACACTAACGCGCTTTATGTCTATTCTCTTTTTCTTTTTGTGTCTATCGTTTGCTCTAAAACAAAAGACAGGCGTTTTTTTCTATATGTAATTAATAATCTTGTTTGGCTTCTTCAAACTTAAACACATCCGCTCGTTCTGATTGCTGTGTAATTAATAGGTTATACGTATGGTTGGACTTTTTTGGAATTTTAAATGCAACATCGAGGTTAAGGGGTTCATCGTCAGATAGTGACGGTGATGAAAAAGCTGTCCACAGGGTGTGCGGGGTTTCTGTCGATAAATTTCCTCCATCAGACGGTTCGTAGGTTTGATAAGTTGCTGTGTCTTGTAATGTAAACGTTGTATCGTTTAATACTACAGTTGAATGTTCATTAGGTGTTCGCTGAAACTGAACAGATACGACAATGTACTGGGTGTTTACTTGTTTAGCTCCTTTAACAGGATAAAATTGCGCATCCGTTGTGGACACATAATATTGACCGTGTTTTGATCGTTCTCCAAATGCTAATCGATCATCGGTTTCATCTTCTTGAGCTACCCGACTTACAGGGGCCATCGTTTCATCTGTTGCTGAAATTGTGTCTGCTCCCGGGGCATGTTTAGGTTGAGGTTTTTTGTAAGTGACGTGAGTATCGCCTTGTTTGTCTTCACAAGCGGTGAGACCTGTGAACAAAACAGCCGCTACAAGGCTTCTGGTAACTATTTTCTTCATGTTATTCCTCCAATGACTAGTCTATATACTATACTACATGGTATTCATCTGGTAATCAAGGATAATATTGGTACAATGTGAATGAAATCAGTGAGATTTGGAACGGATATAGGAGCTGCAAAGGCTGCTGTGCTTATTTTATAATAAAAAAGAGACGATTTCCGCCTCTTTTTTGTTTGTTCGTATTATGAATTTAGTTCATCTAAAATTGAATGCAGTTCACTTAAATGGGTAATTTCATAAGTAGGAATGACTTCATTTCGCTCTTTATCGTGACGATTAATCCATACAGATTTCATTCCAACGCGAGAAGAACCTAGTATATCTGTCATTAAATTATCTCCAACCATAATGGCTTCATCTTTCTTTAAATCCATAAGTGATAAAGCATGGTCGAAAATAGATGGATCAGGTTTACCACGGCCAAATGCACCTGAAATCACAATCTCATCAAAATATGGAACTAGTTCTGATGTAATATCCAATTTGGTATTTTGTAAGTCAGGTGAACCGTTTGTTAACAGCAGCAGCTTGTACTTTCCTTTTAATTGATCAAGCACTTCAAACGTTTCTTCGTATACAAACGGTGTTTTGCGGCGCTCTAATGGAAAACGTTCAGCTAGCTCTGCTCCAAAAGCATCATCGTGAATTCCTAGAGCACGAAGGCCTCGAGTCCAAGCTTCTTTGCGATAAGTAGGAACAATATCTTTCATTTTGCGGAATTCATCATGATCGTCTAAAAAATTTCCCCATAATCCTTCAAATGGATTAATGCCAATCATTTGCGTAAACTCATAGGTTTCATACGAAGCATATAATTCTCTTGCTTCCTTACGCACCGCTTCTTCTAGTTCTTCAGGTTTTAAATTATATTTCTCACTTGCATATGTACAT
>NZ_JBFULJ010000204.1:0-5712 GCF_056400385.1 Priestia sp. P5_B4 | reverse complement strand
CTATAATTCTAACATATTGTGGTAAAACTATAAATTGATGGTTATATCCTAGCAGGATTCTTCAAAATTCTTATATGTTATATACAAGTTTAGTAAACATAAAACGTATTATCGTAAATAAAAAAGATGTCTCTATTTGCTAAGAGACACCTTGTTCTATTCTATAGAAAGCTAATCATTAACAATCAGTTTTTTTAGACTTATGAAGAGGAGGTGGAATTAACCAACCTTTTTCTTTATTAAGTCTTAAGAACTTTCCACCAAGAGCTACTTTTTGCATATGAATTTGTGCGAACATGGCTGCAATATCTTCACGAATAGATTGTCCGATCAATTGACTACACGCAACTAGACCAGCAGCTATATTCATTGAAATTGCTGCAGCTACTTCTGGATCTTGAACACGTGCACCCACTGGGATATCATCTAAACAAGCTTCAGGTCGTTCAGGCGGGGTTGGCGGTAAGCCTACTCCATTTTCTTTTAACAATGTTTCGATGCTTTTCATTTCTTGCTGGCACTGTTCGATTGTCTCTTGTACCAATTTATGTAGATCCTTGTCACCTACATGATTTAGAAATGTTTGATAGCCAGACACTAACCCTTTTGAGGTAGAAACATACGACCATGTTCCAAATACCTCCCCATAATGCATTGGTTCATCTGTAGGATTTCCACTTAAAATACCCATTGTTATCCTCCTTACAAAATTCATGATAGTGTGCCACCTTCCTTGCTATGCACATGTTTAACGTCTCCAAATTTTGTTTTATTATTCTTCTACTTCTATCGAAAAATTAATTCATCAAAGAATATAATTCCATATTTCAAGCAAACTAACCAAGATGTTTAGAAGAGCATCGTCCACTATACCCTTGTTATTAAACCCAAAAAAACTACTCTATAGGTAGTTTTTTTGGAATTGTTGGAGAGATTATAAATTGTGGCTCTCATCACAGCTATTTATCTCTACTCATACAAAATAGATATTAACGAACTTTTTCTTCACGATCATCTCTTCTTTTAAGACCAAAAAGACCAACTAGTCCTAATAATCCAAGYARTTCCCAAGGTGAATCATTGTYATCATCCRYAYCAGTTGCTGTAGTGACATTTCGAGTRTTTACGTCATTATTATAATTTAMGTYATCATTATAATTTGCTCTATCTACGTTATTRTTTTCAGCATTAACMGGYAWGRTGAAAGTCATCATAGCTAAAGCTAACGTACATAATAAAACAGAACATTTCTTTTTCATCATATTCCCTCCTTTCTTTATTAAATAAAGTTCCCCTATCACGAAATCCTATTCTTTAGTGACATAAAGCTTATAGACTGTATCTAAAAATTTCATCCTACAAGAGTACAGTAATGAGTAAAATTTCATATTTTAAGCAAACTACTCAAGATGAGGTAAATCATCATTCCGTATAAAACTAAGTGTAAACAGAAAAATCACTGTTCAGGAGCAGTGATTTTTTCTGTTTTTAAGCTGTATATGGTATACATGTTTAGTTACCATAATGTAGTTTATAGGTATAAATGAATCCTTCATATTTTTAAAAAATTAATAAATAGAGATTTGGAATATATACTAAATACAGGGAAGGGGTAGGGGAGCATCAAACGGAAATAACATCTGTGTCCATGTTATTGAAAAAACTTATTCTTAATGAACATTATTTAATTAAAAAGGAGAGATTTTATATGACTGATAATAAATCGAATGATTCAGAAAAGGCATTAAATAATAGTATAGATGAAACTGAACTGGTTGAACCTCAAAAAGAGCCTGTAATAAAGCCTTCTGATCCTTATCCACACAGATATTATACTGGAGATGTCTCTATAGTTTCTGATGCTGTACTGAGAAACGATAAAGAATAAAAGAATTTTTCAAGGTATCACCGACCTTTTATCCTATTTCCCACGATAATAAAAAAATTACCCCCAACCTTTAAATTAGGCATAGGGGGTTTTTTTATCTATTCTTTAAAGATTAATATAAACTAAATTACTTATAATATATATGTAATTATTAACTCACTTTAGTTAAAATAGCGTTAACCATTACATACCTTATAGAAAAACCCACTACATGATCAATACTCTTATGATAGCAAGAAAGGAACGAAAAATAACTATTAAGTCATTTCGTATAATGGAGAGATAAGCATATATGAAACCTCCTTAATCTATAAGGAGGCCTCTCTTTTAAAACATAAAAAATTGCTTTGTTATATCTCATCATTTTTATTTAACGATTGTTAGGGAATACTCTTTTAACGGTTTCAGTAAAATCTTCAAATAGGCCATTTCTTGTCGCACCTTCATTAATTCGATTTCCGTACCCTTCCATACGATTCACAAAATCAGGATCAGATGACACGTACACGTTTCGAATATCCTTATCTGTAGCTCTTACTTGATCTGAAATCTTCTTTTTTAAACGGTCGGTTACTTCTCCGTTTGCCTCATTCTTTAAAACAACAGCCACGTATGCATTTCGGTTTGTAACAATCACATTTGCAGTGTCTACTTCATTTAATTTAGCAATACGATCCGCAGCTTTATCAGCTACCTCTAATCGTGTCTGATTATTATTATCTACATTATTATTTTGATCACCGTCGGGTTGAAAACCCACGTCTCGTAGATCATTGTTGTCACGAGTATTTTGAGCTTTTTGTTCAGACGGTTCTTCAGTTGGATCAGGCTCAGCTTCATCTTTTTTATCATTACAACCAAAAAGAAAACCTACTGATAAAATAGCTGATAAGAGTCCCAGTACATACTTTTTTGTCTTCATTCCTTTTTCACTCCTTCTAATAGTCATATATGTATTAAGGTTTACCTTGTTTTTAAAATAATTACAGGAAATAATTTGAAGATACAAGTAGTGATAGCATCATTTTCCGAGTATATATACGTAACCACGGCAAAAAATAAAGATGTTGGAAGAAAGCTTTCTTTCAAACACTTATCAAAGAGGGACTTGCATAATGAATAATGTACAGCAGCTAACTTCTTTATTTAATGTTAATGGCCTATTTGGGAAGAAAAATAATAACAGAGGCATGCTACTGTCACTTTTAAGCATAGGAATTGGGACTTTAGTGATTTGGATAATAAGAGGAAATGGAAATAAACCAGGGGCACCAACCATGCAAACAATGACGAGTAGAAGCCAAATGAAAAACGGTTTATCTAACCAATAAAAGTAAACATACTTTCTCTACAACGTATAAGTGGGAAGTTTAGATTTAATAAAAAAACATTTCTATTTAGCTTTTCCATTTAATATAATGCATATAAATTTAGTTAACATACTGAATTTTATCGAAAGTCATAAAAAATGGAAATTAAGCATAATATTTGATAAAAGGACGCAACAGAAAAACCTACTGAACATGGGGACTGACCCCATGACAGTAGGTTTTTTCTCTTTTCAGACTGTATACGATATACAAATTCAGTTAACATAATACCTGCTCTCGGAACCAAGCAAGCAAAAGAGTCCTTGATATGTTAGGCTTTTTTTGTTTACCATAAATGCTTAATGATAACCATTTTGTCCATTTTGGCTGTTGCTCGTTTTGTGTTTTGGCTGGCTTTTTTTATTTTGCTTCGTATTACTTCCACCTTTTTTAGTATGCTTTGTCATTGTTTTAAACCTCCCTTTCACCTTGTTAGTATGCTCATATATACAATATAATTTCATACCAATAATTACTTGGCTCGTATGCATCGCCAAGGTTTCACGGGCTAGATATTACAAATGGCAGCGTACTCAAAAATCGCGAAGTTAACGAAAAGCACATAGAGAAACGTCATGAAATTATAAAGCTAACCTAATACAGTTAGCTTTATTTATCTTTTACTGAACTGGTTTAGTCGGGTAGGCAGGCACTCTCACGAGCGYCCGCCCCCCTAAGAACCGCACGTGACAGATTTCCCGTCATACGGCTCAAGCCTTCTTTTTATCCGAACAACTTATTTAATACATGGTACATGTAYTAATTTAGCYAATTTACCTGTAGAAACCTCTAGGTTTCGCACTGTAACTTTCTCTCCATTTTGTAGAGTCTGCTTACACAATGCACAACGATATCCTTGTTTCCTTGCGAGTTTCATCCTATYTAAAGTATTTTCGCTATTAAAGACCTTACGGTCTCGCTTTTCCCAATAATCTTTTAGATTCGGATCATCTGGRCTGTTCTTGTAGGCTACCATGACATGTCGTTCTATTTTAATCCAAGACATCTTCAACAATTGAATATTAGTAAGTGGACATGTGAGAATCCATTTRTTATTTCCGCCATGGTGGGGTTTCTTAAAATAGCGCTTATTAATCCACTTCCAAGACTTCCTTGGATGCAATTGTCTAAGGTGTTTCCTTATTTTCAARAARACGTAGTTGTCTATATAACCAAACGTCTTTTTWGAMACGACATGTTTCCAATACTGTCCATAACCWCTAATAATWGGGTTTAARACACGTATWAKTTCTTTTACTGGTCGTCCTCGCATCACTGCGAACGTATCTTTTATCTTGCTTTTTGCTTTTCTGATGCTGTCTTTACTGGGTTTAATTAATAACTTATTGCCTTGTTCCGTTTTGTATTGTCGGAGTGAAAAACCAAGGAAATCAAACCCACTYTCGATATGTGTAACTYTGGTTTTATCTTCACTCAATTTAATTCCTCGCTTTTGTAAGTAAGGATTGAGTTTCTGATACATACTTTCAGCTTGTTCCTTCGTTTCCGTTACGATGACGAAGTCATCTGCGTAAAGAATACGTCCTATTTTACATTTGGGATCGGTTTTATATCTTCCATTTGATTTGTGTGTCTTTCTATAGAAGATACCAATCTCTTCTTCCATTCCACATAACGCAATATTGGCCAGAAGAGGGGACACAATACTTCCCTGAGGAGTTCCCTCTGTTGTTTTATGGAGCATATCCTGCTCTATGTATCCCATTTTGAGCCACCTTTTAATAATAGTATTTCCTGAGAATGAAGATGTTTGTTCTACTATCCAATTATGATTAAGATGGTCAAAACATCCTAAGAAGTCTCCTTCAAATACCCACTTTTTCTTACTATTTGTGTTCAGCTTGTTAAAGAGGTTACTTATAGCATCATGTGTGCTTCGTTTAGGACGAAAACCATAGGAAGTGGCTTCGAATCTAACTTCCCATTGCGGTTCCAGTGCGTTCTTTACTACGTTTTGATACACTCGATCTCGTATCGTCGGAATACCGAGAGGTCTTAGCTTCCCATTTTTCTTAGTGATAAACGTTCGTTTCGCTGGCTTTGGGCGATGCTGAAAGACATTATATCTTAACAGTTGTCGATATAGTGTGATACGTTCATTTGGTTTTAAGACCGTATAGCCGTCTACACCAGGTGTTCGCTTTCCGGTATTTTGTTGCGTCACTCTGCGAATAGAGARTAATAGATTTGCTTTACTCCTAAGGAGTAAACGTTGAAGTTTTCTTACTCTTCTTTGTTGATTCTGTTGTTCGGCACGATAAATTCTTTGTCGTAACTTCGTTACATATTTTTGTACAGTATTCCAATCAATAGAGTACCAACCTTTATGCGAGACGTGCGCCGACGCTCGTAGAGAGGTATTCATAACAGCACGCTCCTTTTCGTTAGAAGATAGCCACAAATTTATTTTCGTGTTGAAGACCCATGAGAAGT
>NZ_JBFULJ010000203.1:0-5714 GCF_056400385.1 Priestia sp. P5_B4 | reverse complement strand
AAAATAACCATCGCTAAAACACCTACACGATAAGACCAAAGCCACAACTTATTTGAATTTAAAAACTCAATATTCGTTTCTCCATAATAATAATTGCCAATTAGCGTACTAAAAGCAAATAGAAATACCATGATAGCTAAAAACCCTGATGCCCAAGAGCCAATATGGGTACTAAGAGAAGCTTGCGTTAGTTCAATGCCGCTTAGTCCCTGCTTATAGGCGGGGGATAAGAGAACGATAAATGCTGTGCTTGTACAAATCACGAGTGTATCCGTCAAGACACCAAATGCTTGGATAAGACCTTGTTTAACTGGATGGCTCGTCACTGCAGTTGCCGCGGCGTTGGGAGCACTTCCCATTCCTGCTTCATTGGAAAACAGTCCGCGCTTTACTCCGTTGATTAACGTTGCACCAATTGACCCCCCAAGCGCCTGTTCAAATCCAAATGCATTTTTCACAATTAGAGATAGAACCGCAGGCATTTGATCGATATTTTTAAAGATAATGAACAGAGCCATTCCAATGTATAAAACAGCTAATACGACCACGATGTATTCCGATATCTTGGCGATGCGTTTGATTCCGCCAAAAATAATTACCGCAAATATAACTGTCATAATAATCCCAACCAACAAGCGGCTCGTTCCAAAAGAGTTCTCAAATGCTAGCGTAATCGTATTAGACTGCACAGCGTTAAACACTAGGCCAAATGATAGTGTAATGAGTACAGCAAATAGCCCGCCCATCCACCTTTTATTTAACCCTTTTTCCATATAATAAGCGGGTCCTCCTCGAAACCCGTTTGATCCTTTTACTTTATAAATTTGAGCGAGTGTACTTTCTACAAAACTTGATACTGACCCGATAATGGCAATAATCCACATCCAAAATACAGCACCCGGGCCACCAAGTGCAATAGCAATCGCTATCCCTGTAATATTTCCCGTTCCTACTCGAGCTGCCATGCTTATGCAAAAAGCTTGAAACGGAGAGACTCCTCCACCTTTAGCCGCTCGTCCTTCTTTCAAAACAAGGACCATTTCTTTCAACATGCGAAACTGCAAAAAACGAGAGCGAATCGTAAAATAAATACCAATTGATACAAGTAAAATAATTAATAAATTCGACCAAAAAAAATCATTGATGACGCTAATCACACTTTCGACTGCTTGTTGCATGCCTATCACCTCATTAAAAAATTTGGTAGAACAAATGCACAAAATGAAAGTTTTTTCTCTTGGTGTTTATATTATTGAAGCGAATGAAGAGTACGGAAATAGACTAAAAAATACTCAAATCCCATTCTTTTGCGATTTTTTTTAGCAGCGTAACGCCTTTTACGCTATTCCCGTACTCATCAATAGCCGGACTGTATATTCCGATACCGCATCCGTCTGGAAATGGAGACTGCTTTTTCGTATTAGGTGGCACCAATGACATGATTCCTCCCGATACACCGCTTTTAGCTGGCATACCAACAAATGCCGCAAACTTTCCTGAAGCATTATACATACCGCATGTAAGCATGAGCGCTTTTGTTAATTTAGCTACTTCTTTTGGAATTACTTGTTTGTGAAACACTGGATGATATCCATCTAATGACAGAATTAATCCAATCAGTGCAATATCTTCAGTCGTTACTTCAATTGAGCACTGCTTTAAGTAAACCTCTAGAACTTCTTCTACTTCTCCTTGTAAGTAGTTCGTTTCTTTTAAATAGTAGGCAAGCGCACGATTTCGATGAGACGTTTGCCATTCTGATTCAAAGACCGTTTCATTAATGATTGGTGTTTTCCCGGTAAGCATTGTTATGACATCAAACAAATAGCTTAATTTTTCTTTTGCCGTCTCCCCAGATAAAAGAGATGAAACCGTTAAAGCACCCGCGTTAATCATAGGATTGAACGGCTTTCCTGGTTTATGCATTTCCAGTCTTATAATAGAATTAAATGCATCTCCAGTTGGCTCTACATCCACTCTCTCTAGCACATAAGGAATGCCGCAGCATAAGCAAGCTGCTATAAAGCTAATGACTTTAGAAATACTTTGAAGAGTAAATACCGATTCATAGTCTCCAGACTGGATAACAGTTCCGTCAGCACCAATCAAACAAATACCTAATTGAGACGAGTCCATATCTTTCAGAGCTGGAATGTAATCAGCCGTTTTTCCTTCTGAAGAAAATTCTTTTATTTGCTCTACCCACTCATGTAACTGCTCTTTTGCAGTGACGTGTAAGTAAGACATTTCCTGTTCAATTTCTCTTTTCATTAAAATCACCTCATCACTTAATTAACTTTTTATTTTAAAGCGCTTTCATAAAACGGGATTTCATTTTCGTTTTTAATGTACAATGCAACCTACGAGAGCATACAAAAACCTACAAAACTTTTTGTAATTATATTTTTATCTTTGGCACTCTTCTCCATTGTGCTGGACGCTGTCACAATGTATACTAATTCACGAATCACTTCAGGAGGTGGAATTATCTGAATTTTAAATCTTCCATTCGAAAAGATCCGTACATTTTATTGCTCATGCTCATTACTGTCCCGCTGGCGGGAGAGTTAAAATTTTATCCGTTAAATGAAACATTTCGAATTACATTTGGAGCTCCTACATTTTTCTTTTTCCTGTTGCTTTTAAAACGAAAAACCGTTTTAGCCGGGGGCTTGTTAACCGCTTTAAGTGTCGTTCTCTTTCGCATCATGCTCGATTATATCATGCTCGATCATTTTCAATTTGCGGCTTCTGCACATACGCATTACCCTACGTTTTTCTTCTACTTTACGTATGCACTTTTATTTTTTGTTTTTAAAGTAAGCCGCATGAACTATCGTGCTATTGTAATTGGAGTGATTGGACTCATCATTGAAATTGCTGCTGATGTAGTGGAACTAACTGCGCAGTATATAGTTTTGCATACAACAATCCATGTCGATTCATTATCTGACATGGCCGTTATTGCTTTTGCTCACAGCTTCATTGTACTTAGCTTTTTTAATATGATGACGATTTATGAATCACAGTCACGAGAACGTCAAATTCGCAAACAAAATGAGCACATGCTAATGCTCATTACAAGCCTTTATGAAGAAACCGTTCATTTAAAAAAGACCCTTCATAATACAGAAGCGATTACAAAAGCTTCGTACGATTTATACCGCGTATTAAATCAGCAGGAAAAAGATCATTCTGTGCTAAACCAAACGCTCAGTAAAAAAGCGCTTCGGATTGCGGGAGATGTTCACGAAGTAAAAAAAGACAACCAGCGTATTTTTGCGGGCTTATCTAAAACAATTTCAAATGAAAGTTTCCAAAATTATATGAAAGCAGAGGAATTAATCGAGCTGATCGTACGCATCAACAAAAAATATGCCGATTCTCTTCACAAACAAATTACCTTTTTTTCTTCTGTAAACGGGGAACATTTCAGCTACCACGTTTACACCATTTTATCGATCATTAATAACTTGGTAGCCAACGCAGTGGAAGCGATTAAAGATGAAGGAAGGATTGTTTTATCGGTACATAGACAAGCTGAACATGTAGAATTTCATGTACAAGACAACGGTCCTGGAGTACCTTTAAAGTACGAAAAAGCTATCTTTGAACCTGGTTTCACCTCAAAATACGATCAATTTGGAAACCCCTCTACTGGCATTGGTCTTTCTTATGTAAAAGATATTGTTCAAGAACTTGAAGGTACGATTAAAGCTACACAAGAAGACAGCGGAATGACGTTTATCATTCAAATCCCCCTTCGTAATTTAATTCAGAAAGGATGAGTTTATGCGATTTTGTATTACAGATGACGATTCAGCTATTCGTTCAACGCTCAGTCAGCTGATTGAAGATGAGGATTTAGGAGAAGTTGTAGAAGAAGTCGTCGACGGAAGCTTTTTAGATGCCTCTACGTTAAATTTAAAACAAATTGATATTTTATTTATCGATTTACTTATGCCAGGACGTGACGGAATCGAAACGATCCGTCATTTAAAAGATTCATTTAAAGGAAAAATGATTATGATTTCACAGGTGGAATCCAAAGAATTGATAGGAGAAGCCTACTCATTAGGAATTGAATACTATATTACAAAACCAATTAACCGAATTGAAATTTTAACGGTTATTCGAAAAGTAATGGAACGAATCTCCCTTGAGAAATCAATCGATGATATTAAAACCTCCTTGAATAGTTTAGCGACAGCTCATCACGCTCCCCCTTCAAGCCAGCCGGTAACGAAACAAGCCCATCTATACGATGTAGGTAAATTCTTATTAGCCGAGTTAGGTATTGTAGGAGAAAATGGTGCAAAAGATTTACTGGATATTTTACAGTTTCTGTACACTTATGACCAAAGAGAAAGTGTGGAAAAACATTTCCCTTCTCTAAAAAATATTTTTGTGAATGTGGCTGAGAAAAAATTAGGAGCTCACGCGTCTTCCATTGAAATTAATCGCGAAACCAAAGCTTGTGAACAGCGAATAAGACGAGCAGTTACTCACTCATTAAATCACTTTGCTTCTATCGGATTAACAGACTTTTCAAATCCGAAATTTGAAAATTATGCTTCTAAGTTTTTTGACTTTACAGCTGTTCGTAAAAAAATGAAAGAATTACAGGGAGATTCTAAAATTTTGCCGATTCGCATTAACACCAAAAAATTTATTCAAATATTCTTTTTTGAAGCAAAGCGCTTGTTAAGCAAGGAAAAAAGCTGGTATTGACAGAAAAGACGGAAAAGGTGCAAATACCTCTTCCGTCTTTTATACTAATTGATTCAGTTTTACTAAGGAAGGTCCATATACAGTACGCAGAAGCAGCGTCTTTTCTCCCCTTGCATATTCCACCAGAGAAAATGCTCCTTTTTCTGTTTCTACCTGTACATCTACGGAAACTGGACACTCTTTTAACTGATTAACTATCAGTTGCGCTTGTTCCACCGACAAATAAGAAGAAAGGCGAATAAGTATATCCACATCACTAGTTGTTGTAACAACTTCGGCACCACTTGCAAATTCGAATCCCACACTGCCGGTTGGTCCCCACGCAAAATCTTTTAAAATAATAGCAACTTCTTTTAAAGCACCTGTGGCTGGCATGTTTCTAAAGTGGCCGTTTTGAAAAATAAGAACGAGATCTTCCGGCCTAATTCTTTGTTTAACGGCATGCTCAGATACAAATGCTCCAAAACGCTGATTTCTTCTTTCTCCTCTTACTCCAACAGGTATCAGGCTATCTCGGTGAACAGCCCGCCTTACAACGACAAACGGAGCCTTCCCTAAAGAATGCTCCACCCAATCGGGGATAGGTGTATAACTGATAAGCTTTACTTCCTCTTTTAACTGAAGTAAATCATGAGCTATATATTCCATTGTTTTTCCAACTCATCTCTTACTAATAAAGAAGCTTTTCGCCCTTCCTTCCTTGCTTGCTCACTGTATAGCCGGGTGCTTAAATCGTACACACCTTCACGGCGTACATCTTCTACTGCTCCAGTCAAAATATCTTGAATCGTTTGAACGTCGCGCTCTGTGGGCTGCTCTGCTTGAATACCGCTAACCAGCTCATATAAAGCGCCAAGTGAGGCAAATGATTCAATATCATAAGCCATGGACGGGACTT
Organism: Priestia sp. P5_B4; assembly: GCF_056400385.1. Lineage (NCBI taxonomy): Bacteria > Bacillati > Bacillota > Bacilli > Caryophanales > Bacillaceae > Priestia > Priestia sp. P5_B4. Next base: position 85 of record NZ_JBFULJ010000203.1, on the reverse strand, counting down.
TCTTTGAAGCTTCTTCAAGTTCTTTTATACTTCTTTTAGTAATACGCGCTGCCGACTGTTTGGACATGGCGTGAACATTTACTCC
>NZ_JBFULJ010000202.1:0-5717 GCF_056400385.1 Priestia sp. P5_B4 | reverse complement strand
GTACATACTAACCGAACGGAGGTGACAAAAATGGGTACAAAAAAATCTGCTAACCGCGGTCAAGTAGCTCCTGGAGTTAACCCTCAAGGACACGGAAAAGATGTTGAATTTTCAACAGAACCGAAAAGTGAACTTGAAAACAAAGCGAAAAAGTCAAATACAAAAATTTAATTAACAAGGAGAAGATCACTCTTCTCCTCTCTTCCTCTTAATTACTTTTTCGAAAACGAAACTCTCCAGATTGTTGACTCCTTTCTGCTTCTTACGAAGCTGCATCAATAGTATAAAAAAGTATACTATACAACAAAAATGTGCGTACTTGTTAGAATGATTTATATGAATTATGATAAATCTRCAAACGGATTTTATGACAAATTGTATGTTAACTGACTGTTAATTGTAAGCTATACAGGGTATAGATTACTCTGAACAGTTCATCACTAAATATTTTTCACAGAAAGGTTGTTTACACATGAACCATACAGATAAAAAACAAGAAATTTTAGACGTATTTAACTTTCGTCATGCTACAAAAGAGTTTGATCCAACGAAGAAAATTTCCGATGAAGATTTCCAATTCATTTTAGAAACAGGGCGCTTATCTCCAAGCTCAGTAGGTTATGAGCCATGGAAGTTTTTAGTCGTTGAAAATAAAGATTTAAAAGAAAAATTAAAAGCTGTTTCTTGGGGAGCACAAGGTCAAATTCCTACAGCAAGTCATTTTGTTATTATTCTTTCTCGTACAGACGCAAGATATGACTCTGAATATGTGTTGAATCTTCAAAAAAACGTAAAAGAAATGCCGGATGATGTATTAGAGACATTAATGCCTCGTTATAAAGATTTCCAAGAAAATGATTTTCATTTGTTCGAAAGCAAGCGAGCACTATTTGATTGGGCTAGCAAACAATCTTATATTGCACTAGCTAATATGATGACATCAGCTGCTCAAATTGGTATTGATTCTTGTCCGATTGAAGGATTTAACTATGACCAAGTACACGAAATTCTAAAAGAAGAAGGATTACTAGAAGACGGTAAGTTTGATATTTCCGTTATGGTTGCGTTCGGCTACCGAATTCATGAACCTAAACGCGGAAAAACGAGAAGAAGTATGGATCAAGTTGTACAGTGGGTAAAATAAGAAACGAAAAACGAAGGGGTGACATTGCGTCACTCCTTCGTTTTTATATTTTTATATGCTGTTATAAAGGCAGAAGGATCGGTTTGTATGGTATAAGCGAACATCCCTTGATTTGTATGTAAGTATAAAAAGCCGCTGTCTTTTGAAACGCATTTGTAAGAGATGTCAAATACGTCATTAATGTGAAAGCAATCGTTTTGTGTTTCAATACTATCAGCGTATAAACACATGTCTTTTGAATGCTGAATTGTCACCTTTTGTGTTCGTTTTATTTTTCTTTCAACGTATGTATAAGGAATCATAGAAATAATGCTCATTGCACCCCTCAACTCCCTTCCTCATGAATGTATGTTTTTCTTTTAAAAGCCAAAACACCTTGTTAATCAAACTCTATCACTTACCAAAAAGCAATTCCAGAAAGAGTATTTCTGGAATTGCTTTTAAGATTGCTGCTCTTTATTTTCTTCACCTTTGCAAAAGTCGATATTACTGTTTGTCATAGAGGCAATAGCAGGAGAGCCGTTTCCAAACGAAAAACAAGCTCCTACTGATTTTGTATTTGCCGTGTGACTATTTTGTACAACACAGCCTACGCTTACGTTCGAGTTGTCTTTTAACCCATTAGTCACGATATTTTCAATGTTAATAATACAGCCCATTTTAACACCTCTTTCGTTTCTATTAACGTATGTCATCTCTGTATATATGTATAGGATGTTCGCCTATTATTGATAAGTTGTTTGCTGCAAAATAGAAAAAAAGAATCTTCGTATACCCTTTAAGCAGAGAAGACACTAAAGTGATGTCTTCTCCTTCAGTGAATTTAACTTTTTACAGCTTTTTCCCAGTCTGATGCAAATTTTTCAATTCCTTGCTCTGTTAACGGGTGTTTTACTAATTGTTCAATTACGGCATACGGAATTGTAGCAATATGAGCCCCAGCAAGAGCTACTCGTGTGACGTGATCTGGGTGTCTGACTGACGCTGCTATAATTTGTGAGTCAATGTGTTGAATTCGAAATAGCTCTGCAATTCGAGATACCAGATAAACACCGTCTTCTGAAATATCGTCTAAGCGTCCTAAAAATGGCGATACGTATGTGGCACCGGCACGAGCTGCTAGAAGCGCTTGATTTACTGTAAAAATTAACGTTACGTTTGTTTTTACGCCTTTTTTAGCTAGATAACGGGTTGCTTCCAATCCAGCAATGGTCATAGGAAGTTTAATCGTTATATTTTTGTCTCCTCCATTAATTTTTATCAGCTCTTCTGCTTGAGCAATCATGTCATCTGCTGTTACTGTGTCGGGCGTGACTTCTGCTGAAACGGATTCTACTTCCGGGACGGTTTTTAAAATTTCTTCGATGCGATCTTCAAACTTTACGCCTTCTTTAGCTACTAGCGAAGGGTTTGTGGTAACACCTGATAATACTCCAATTTTATATGCTTTTTTAATATMTTCCAGGTTAGCTGTATCAATAAAAAATTTCATCCTATATTCCTCCACTCGTTATGATAAAAACAGCTTTTCAGGGGCGTTTTTGCATGACTTTATGTTCAAATGGAATTGCCCTCTTCATATTGTCTTCATAAAATAAAATTTATTTCCTTTCAAATGCTGTATGTTTTTCTCCAAGTTTTCCCTWCCTTAAATTCATCGGAATAACTTTTATTTGCATGTATCATACTAATGGTGTTGAAAAACCCCTCATATACTCCATTAAAAAACCTTCAGTATTTATGCTGAAGGTTGAAATACATTCTATTCTTAATTTTTTAGTCCTCTATAGCGAGCTGTTTTTAATTCTTGAACGTAGGGTTCAAAATCCGGCATCTCTACAGCTCTCGCCAATTCGATAGCCTTTTCAATATCGTATGGAATACGTACAAATTGAATAGAAAATGCTGAAGGACTTTCGTCTTGATCCTTTCCTTCTAAGATAAGATAAGAAGCTTGTGGTAAATCAAGCGGGTTTCCTACACTTCCTACATTGCATAGCGTTTTCCCTTTAATATGTTGAATAAATGCATTATGTACATCTCCGTAACAGATAACATCTGGCTCTCTTGATCCTTTTATATTTTTCGTATATTCCGTATTAGCAAATAGACTAAGGCGCTTTTCAAGTGAATCCCAGGGTTGAATTCGATCATAAAGACTTCTAGGTGAAGCGTGAAACATTCTAATTAATTTTCCGCTCATCATAAACTCAACGGAAAAAGGAAGTTCCTTTAAGTATGCCTCTTGGGCTGAACTTAACTTCTTCTGATGCCATTTCAACGCTTCGAATTCCGCAGGCTTTGTAATGAAGTCATCCCAGTTTCCCATTACTGTTACTTCGCACTTTTCTTTTATGATATCAATCGCTTTACTTGAATCCGGTCCTTTTCCTACTAAATCACCTAGACAAATGATGCGATGGATATCTCGCTGTTGTATGTCAGCTAAAACTGCTTCTAATGCAGGAAGATTTCCGTGGATATCTGAAATAACAGCAATTTTGTCCATTGATTCCACCACTCCTTTTTCATATGTATGTATTCAATTCTTTTCTTTATTATAACATTTTATAATAAGACCGTTTACTAAAACGTGTTCTCTTCATTTAACAAACAACGGTATAATTCGAATGGACATAAAAGGGAGGAATAAGAAGTGGATTTTTATAGATCAAGAAGAAATCTGTTTTCCTTATTTATTAACATAAAATAAAGGAGTACTGTAATATATTTATACGAGTACTCCTTTATTGGTAGTAAGGTAGTATAGAGAGTCGTAAGATACCTCATTTATCTTGCGACTTTTGGTTTATAACTTATTGAACACCAACTGCGTCAAATGACTTGCCTACTGAAATTACTTCTTGAGAGCCTGAACCGTATAGATCAGCAGCAGCTTGTACTAAACCTGCACGCGCTTGGCTAAACGTTGTAGACTGAGTGAAGTATAGCGTATTAGCACGGTAATAAATTTTCCCTAGCTTATCGCCGCCGATGCCTGTTACAGTAACCCCGTAATGCGTTCCTCCGTTAGCTAGCAAGTAGGCAGCTTTGTTGATAATACCGCTGTTTGTATGAACTCCGCCGTTGTCACTAGAACCTGTATAGCGCTTTGAATAATGATCCGGATCTCCATATTTCGCTGGGTTGCTCATTGAACGAAGCGCATCACCGCTTGTACCAGGCGTATAAATATCTTCTCCAATTTCCCAATCTGGATTACGGTTGTCATAGTATTCTACCAATGTTCCGAAAATATCGGAAATTGCTTCGTTTAATGCACCTGATTCATATTGATAGATTAAATTAGAACTTCTTTCTGTGACCGCATGCGTCAATTCATGTCCAATAACATCTAATCCTCCTGATAGCGGAACAAAAGTAGTTCCATCTCCATCTCCGTATACCATTTGGGAGCCATTCCAAAACGCATTATTGTACCCGCTACTATAATGAACAGTCGATTTTAGCGGAGCTCCTGCATTGTCATAGGAGTTGCGGTTAAATTTGTTTTTATAATAATCATATGTCACGCCTGCATAATAGTGAGCATCTACTGCAGCTGCATCGCGGGTTGCATTATACGTATTATCCGTGTCTGCCCATAGTGTACCTGGCAGAGATGTACGATTTTTTGCATCATACGTATAGATTGTCGCCCCTCTTGTATTATCTTGTAAGTAGTAAGTAGAACTAGATAACGTTGTCTTTAAAGATTTAGTATCTCCAAGCACTCCTTTACCTGAGCCAATAGCATTTGTTCCTGTTACAGGTTTCGCTGCTGGCTTTGCCGCTTGCTTCACATCGGCTTTTGGACCAGCTACGGAATCAATCGTATTGTACTTATCTAGCACTTTACCGCTAATAGCATCAACAAAGTAATAATAGTTGCCTGGTTCAGGGCTTAAGAAATTTAAATTTACTACATAAGCATACGTTGTGTCTGAACCATTTTGATAAACATACAGTTCAGATGAAGGGGATTTTTCATACGTCGGTTTAAAGCCTAAGTCTTTTTCGGCTGCTTGAATTGCCTTTTTGCTGTCAACTTGCTTCTGTCCTTTTAGCTTTTCCTTTTTATCTAAATCAGGAGCTACTGTACCTGATACAACTTTTAAGGTTCCATCTTTCGCTACGTGTGCTAATTGAGTAGATCCCCAAACAGGAATATTATTATATACCTGCTGCAAGCGTACAACGGTTGCTTGTTCAACGGGATCTTTCACTACTTCTGTCACTTTAAATGAGTTTTGAGCATTTTCGTTTCCTAATTTATATTTGTCTTTATTTGTATTCATATAATGAAATACGACGTCTTGAGCTTTCTGTGATGATGGGCCTGAAAGCTTTCCAGAAATAAACTCAGGAGATTTAATTTCTTTGTTATACTTTTCGGTTGAAAGTACATTATTTGGCGCGGCACTGCTCGTATGGGCAAAAGCAAATGATGAAGAAAGGATACCAACTGATAATAATACCTTTAAAGCCTGTTTTTTCTTTTTCATAGTTTTTTCTCCCTATCCCTAGTAAATTTAATTACCGCAATTTTTCTGTTAATTGTGATAATTAGCAA
>NZ_JBFULJ010000201.1:0-5719 GCF_056400385.1 Priestia sp. P5_B4 | reverse complement strand
AGCTTGAATAGGTCCATGCACGCCAACGACTAAATTCATTTCAATATCGGCTGAATTGCTCGGTCCCGTAATAAAGTTAATGCAAGAAGCAATCGTTTCTCCTCGCTCTACTTTTTCATGAATCATTTCAGCGGCTTGTGTCATGCGAGGAACAATTGAGCTTTGAGGAATGATTGCAATATAAGTGGCGGGCAGCAAACTGACCGATCGTCCTTTTTCAGCGCTGCTGAACAAAACAACTGTGCCGGATTCCGCTAGCGTCAAATCACTGAAGGTAATGCCAACATTTGCTTTTTCAGCTAGTTTAATATTCTCATCCCCTTTTGCAGAATTCCATACATGAAGGCTACTGCTTGTTTCCCATTTCTCCATCAGCAGATTCAATCCATATTCGGAAAACCTAGGATCATCCCACGTGCTCACAAGACCATTTCCATAGTTCGCTACGGCTTCCTCAAGGACAGCTGGCAAGTGTTGTGATGATGTTTCTACATAGCGAGTATGAATACGTTCGCAATGGTTTTCAAGCTCTTTCTTTAATTGATCCGGCGAATAGCTGCGGTAAACCTCATGCTGAGGAGCGTGCTTCCATTGTGGCCTTACTACGCCGTTTGTTCGCCTGCTTCTCTTAAGATTAGCAGCAATATTGTCTAAAAAACTGTCTCTATTTTGAATGCTTCCGTTCATCATTATCACTCCTTTTATCAAACCAATCTCGTAAGCGCTCTTTTGTAGGCGCTGGAAACTCTCTGCTTTCCGTCCACGCTTTTAATGGACCAGGCCCTTTGGAAATACTGCTTCCTGACATAAAAGGAGTAAGAGCTGCCGGTGCTACTTTAGCGCCCACTCTATATAGAGAAGAAGAAGCTGCTCCCAAGCCAAATGCTTTCATCGCCAGCTTTTCCGAAATAGGTGCTTTTCCTTCTTTTTCGACAATTCGCTGACGGTGCTTGTGCAATAGCTCATGCAGCGGAATTTTGACCGGACAGGCATCTGTACAGGCTGCGCATAGCGTTGAGGCATATGGAAGCTCTTTGTAATCTTCATAGCCTCCAAGCAAAGGAGATAATACAGCTCCAATCGGACCTGAATAAATAGATCCATATGAATGTCCTCCAATATGGCGATACACGGGACATACATTCACACATGCCGCACAGCGAATACACTGTAAAACAGATTGAAACTCAGTTCCTAAAATCGCAGATCGTCCGTTATCTACAATCACTAGGTGAAATTCTTCCGGTCCGTCTACTTCCCCTGGAAGTCTAGGTCCCGTAAGTGCCGTTACGTAACTTGTAAGCCGCTGACCTACTGCACTTCTAGTTAAAAGGCTTACCAACACTTCAAATTCTTCAAATGTTGGCACAATTCGTTCCATTCCCATCACCGTAATCTGCGTTTTAGGGAGGGCGGTCGTTAGCCTTGCATTTCCTTCATTGGTAACAAGTGAAATAGATCCAGATTCTGCAATCGCAAAATTACATCCCGTGATGCCAATATCCGCTGATAAAAATTCTTTTCTCAGCATTTCCCGGGCATGAAGGGCTAGTTCTTCAGGTTTTTCTGTTTTTTTATAAGAAAGCTTTTCCTGAAATACATCTCTAATTTGTTCTTTATTTTTATGAAGTGCAGGAGCTACGATATGAGAAGGAGGATCGTGATCATCTACTTGCAGAATATATTCTCCTAAGTCCGTTTCAATAACTTCGCAGCCCAGTTCTTCTAATGCAGCGTTCATATGAATTTCTTCTGTAACCATTGACTTGGATTTAACCACTTTCTTTGCCTGTTTTTGCCTCGCTACATTTTTTATGTACTCATTGGCTTCTTCAGCTGTTTGAGCGAAAAAAACGTGGCCTCCGCGTTTAGCTACATTATCAGTGAGCTGTTCTAAATAGTAATCTAAATTTTCAAGCGTATGCTGACGAATTTCTTCCCCAAGCGCTCGCCATTCTTCCCAGTTTCCTAACTCTTCTGCCGCATCTAATCTACGGCTTCTTAAGCGCTCTTGAGCACCTGAAACCGCAAAGCGCATAAATGCATTATTGACTCCATCATCAACACGTTTTTTAAACTGATCGTTTCCTATTTTCATAGACATTCGGTATTCTCCTTTCTTTACATTCTGCTATTTAACACTTCAGCGATATGCATCACTTTTACGGGCTGTCCTTTTCGTTCAATTCTTCCTCCAATATTCATAAGACAGCCGCAGTCTGCTCCAATTAAGTACTCTGCGTTTGTCTTAGCTATACAGCCCACTTTTTCATCGACCATTTGTTCGGAGATTTGCCCCATTTTAACCGAAAACGTCCCGCCGAATCCGCAGCAGTTATGACTGTTTTCAAGGTTTTCCATTTCAAGACCCTTTACATTGTTTAATAATGTAAAAGGTTCTTTTTTTACGTTTAGCAAACGCGTCATATGACAGGAAGAATGATAAGTGGCTTTACCATTTAAACTGGCTCCCACGTCTTCAACTTTTAAAACGTTTACAATAAAATCCGTTAGCTCATACGTTTTATCAGCAAGCTTCACGGCAGGTTCATGCCATGCAGCATCACCTTCAAAAAGATGAGGATACTCTTTGAACATTGTCACGCACGATCCAGACGGAGATACAACGTATTCTGCATGCTCAAACGCTTTTATCATGTTTTTCATCGCTTCTTTTGATTCTTTTACGTAACCGCTGTTATACGCAGGCTGCCCGCAGCAAACTTGGCTCTTTGGAAAATCCACTTCGCATCCTAATCGTTCTAACAATTCTACCGTCGCTTTTCCTACATTTGTTTGAAACATATCAATCAAACATGTCGCAAATAAAGATACTTTCATCATTTGCTCCCTCCAAGCTGATCATTTTACTTCTTTTGGTTAACAGGTCATCAGATGACTTAATGCTATTATACTCCTATGTTTTTCTAATTTCACTAGTTTTTCAAAAATACCTTTCTTTGTTTGCTATCTTTTTTTMATAAAAAATAAGAAATTGAGATACGTGAAACCTACGTTTGCCATAACATTAAAAAAATCCGACCGGTGAAGATTCTCCATCAAGAATCAAACCCGTTCGGATCTTCCTTTAACTAAACTACTTTTGTCTTAGCTTCTTACTTATTTATTTCCAAAAATCATCAAATACTGTGATTGGCAATTGGCGTTTATGCTGCGTCTTTAAAAAGTGACCTTCAATGACGTGACTTGCATGTTCACCTACATCTTTGCCTTCTAAATAATCGTCGATTTGCTCATACGTTACGCCGAGCGCTTCTTCATCCGGAAGCTGTGGCCGATCTTCTTCCAAATCAGCCGTTGGTTTTTTCATATATAGATGCTCAGGACAGCCTAATTCTTTTAGCATTTGTTTTCCTTGTCGCTTGTTCAGACGGAAGATAGGTACTAAGTCAGCTCCTCCATCACCGAATTTTGTATAAAACCCTGTAACAGCTTCAGCAGAGTGATCCGTTCCGAGTACGACTCCGCTGTACATGCCTGCTACCGTATATTGCGCAATCATTCTTTCACGTGCTTTTACATTTCCTTTGTTGAAGTCGGAAACTTTATCATCTGCCGCTTCTTCAACAGCAGAAAGCATCGCATCTACTGCTGGTTTTACGTTAATAGAAATAGATTTTGTTGGTTGAATAAAAGCAAGTGCATCTTGACAGTCTGCTTCATCTGCTTGCACACCGTATGGAAGACGAACAGCAATAAACTGATAGCGCTCTTCTCCGGCCTCTTCGTTCAACTCATTAACCGCTAGCTGCGCCAGCTTTCCCGTTAACGTAGAATCTTGGCCCCCGGAAATACCTAGTACAAACGAACGTAAAAAAGGATATTTGTTCATGTAGGATTTCAGAAAATCAACGCTGCGGCGAATTTCTTCCACGGGATTAATTTCTTTTTGGACGTGCATTTCTTCAATAATTTGCTTTTGTAGCTCTTTCATAAAAAAACTCTCCTCTCATTACTAGCTGACGGAATCTACACAAGTACGGTATCAGATAGTAACTTGCTTCTAGTCTCTTCAATATTTTGCATTTTGTTATCCCAGCAGTTTGTACTCAAGTCTACCGGATACTCTGTAGGACGAAATACATCTTCGTTCGATTTTGTAATGACTTTGTAGTCATCCCATAGATGCTTTAAGTTCTGTAAGCAGTAGGCTCTCATTTCTTCAATGGTAGGCTGCTCGTATACAAGCTTTCCCTGCGCAAAGATTGGCTGGTGAATTTTACGTGCGTTAAAGTTCGTGACAAACTTGCTGACGTGCGTATGAATCGGATGAAACATTTTTAAATGCTGCTCTTCATTCGGCACTTCGTCCTGCATCGTAATATAATCACCTTCCCATTTGTGGTTCACTTGATTTACAATTCGGTATACCTCTTTTAGGCCAGGAGTTGAAATTTTCTCTGGATTTTCTGACAGCTTAATCGTATCCACCATGTTTCCATAATCATCTTCAATCGAAACCAGCTTGTAAACCGCTCCTAGCGCCGGCTGATCAAAGGACGTCATGAGCTTTGTTCCAACTCCCCATCCATCAATTTTGGCACCTTGCGCTTTCAAATCTAGAATGCTGTACTCATCGAGATCATTCGAAGCAAAAATTTTCACATCATGATAGCCAGCTTCATCAAGCATTTTTCTTGCTTCTTGAGAAAGATATGGAAGTCTTCCGCTATCTAATCGAATACCGATAAAATTAATGCGATCTCCCATTTCTTTTGCTACTTTAATAGCATTAGGAATACCTGATTTTAACGTATTATATGTATCTACTAAAAAGATACAGTTACGGTGTGATTCCGCATACTTTTTAAACGCGCTGTACTCATCACGATAGACTTGAACAAGCGCATGAGCGTGAGTACCGGACACAGGAATTCCAAATACTTTCCCCGCTCTGACATTACTGGTTGCATCAAAGCCTCCAATATAAGCAGCTCTCGCTCCGTAAAATGCAGCGTCCATCTCGTGTGCTCTTCTTGAGCCAAATTCCATAAGCTGATTCGTACCCGTATGCTCATATAAATTATCTTCTCCCGCGGCTAGGCGAATACGCGATGCTTTTGTCGCAATCAGCGGGTGGAAATTTAAAATATTTAAAAGCGGAGTTTCAATAAGCTGCGCTTCCGCTAAAGGAGCGTCAATTTGCAGCATCGGTTCGTTAGCAAAAATCATTTCGCCTTCTACAACCGAACGAACATTACCGCTAAAGCGAACTTGCTTTAAATAGTCGATAAACTCCGCTTCATAATGCAATTCTTCATATAAATAATCTAAGTCCGTTTCGCTAAACCTAAAATTAGCAATAAAATCAATTACTCTTTCTAGCCCGGCAAACACAGCATAACCGCTTTCAAACGGCATCCGACGAAAGTAAGCTTCGAATACAGAACGGCGTTTATGAATATGGTCTTTAAAATACGTATGTGCCATATTCAGTTCATATAAATCTGTATGCAAAGCTAAACTATCATCTCTATATTGCTTTTTCATACTTTGTAACCCTCCATTTGACAATCCTAGTTTCTATTATGTAAATCTTTTCACAATAGAGCAAGCATAAATTATCGGAAGGTGCTTGAATTTTAGTTTTTCTGTTATTTGGTGCACACTTTTCTACCTGAAATGGCATTATTTTTCTTCTGGTATGTATTTCATTAACACGTGTTCAACATTATCAAGATGACTCATCATAAAATAC
>NZ_JBFULJ010000200.1:0-5720 GCF_056400385.1 Priestia sp. P5_B4 | reverse complement strand
AATGAAGATAGTCGATCCAGCGGTACAAAGTGTAAAAGACAATTATCATTTGTTAACAGGGGTCGTCATTCCCCGGCCGATTGCGTTTGTTACAAGTCAAAATGATGACGGTGTAGTGAATGCCGCACCGTTTAGTTTCTTTAATGTAGTTGCGGCAGAGCCTCCGCTGATTGCCATTTCAGTTTCGAGAAGTGAAGGTCAAATGACGAAAGATACGGCCAAAAATATTAGTTCATCTAAAGAATTTGTAGTTCATCTTGTAGACGAAAACTTAGTGGAACAGGTGAATCAAGCGGCATCTTCTTATCCTTCTTCCGTCAGTGAAGTCGAAGAAACAGGGTTAACGCTAGCACCGAGCAAAAAAGTGCAGGTTCCCGGAATTCAAGAAGCCAGCATTCGGATGGAATGTAAGCTTCACCAAATTGTGCCATTAGGAACGGATGAGGCATACAGCTCAGATTTGTTTATCGGTGAAGTGGTGATGTTTCATATTAGTGAAAAAGTGATAGAAAACGATCGCGTTTCTGCAGAACGTGTGAAGCCAGTCAGCCGACTTGCGGGTTCTAACTATAGTAAATTGGGGCAATTATTTTCCTTAGAACGTCCTAAATAAGCAAGAAAGTGTTACTTATGTAGCAAAAAAATAGTATACATTGGATTTTTTTAAATAAGCGATTGTGTTCTGTTTCAACAATGACAGTACATTCGCTTTTTTTCATGAACGAAAAAGTTAATAGAAACCATAATAACAAAATCAATTTAGAAAAAGGCAAAAATGTAAGGTTTTTGCCTTTTATATTTACCATTGAGGAAAAGGGTATTCATTCATATAATTTAGATTAAGTAAATTGTATACGCTTTCAATATACAGAATTATTTTTCAATAATTCTCTCGAGAAAGAGTCATGAGCGTTTACAAAAAAACTTGCCACACTAGGAGACAAGATTATAGGAGGGGTATTCATTGAAACGTTGGTTTAGTTTAATCAGTTTTGCACTCATTTTAACCCTAGTACTTGCAGGATGCGGAGGAAAGTCCGCTAATGAAACAAGTGGTAGCGGTGGAAAAGAAGTTGTTGCATGGGCTTGGAATATTAACGTACCGGTATTAAAGAAAGCAGCAGCAGAATATCAAAAAGAGAATCCAGGTTTTAAATTAAAAGTAGTGGATATGGGACGTGAAGACGTTTATTCAAAACTAACAACAGGATTGCAAGCTGGCGGAAAAGGCCTTCCTGATATTGTATTAGTAGAAGACGATCGTTTCCAAGGATATTTAGATGCATTTCCAAAAGCATTTTTAAACCTATCTAAAAAAGGATTTGATAAGCAAGAAGATAAGTTTCCTGAGTTTAAGAGAGCCCTTTTATCAAAGAATGGAGATATGTATGGCTTCCCGTTTGATGCAGGTCCAACAGGCGTATTCTATCGCACAGATTACTTTGAAAAAGCAGGCGTAGATCCAAACAGTATCAAAACATGGGATGATTATATTGCAGCTGGTAAGAAAATTAAAGAAAAAGTTGGCGTTGATTTACTAGGTTTAGATTTTAATAATGACGATGGCTTATTCCGAATGACGCTGACACAGCAAGGTACGTTCTACTTTAATAACAAAGGAAAGCTAAATTTAACTTCTAAAGAAGCGAAAAAAGCAATGGAGTTWAATAAGAAGTTAAAAGAAGCAGGCATTGTTAAAAATACAGTGGGCTGGGATGCTTCAATCAGTGCCTTAGCAGAAGGTAAAGTAGCAAGTTCACCATCTGGTGCTTGGCTATCCGGTTCTATTACACAGCAGGCTCCGGATTTAAAAGGAAAATGGGGAGTGTTTTTATTACCTTCGTTTGAAGAAGGAGGTAACCGTGCTTCTAACTTAGGCGGAAGCAACTATGTGATTTCAGCAACTAGTCAAAAAGCAGATGAAGCGTACAAATTTATGGAGTATTTCTCAACAACGGATAAAGTTCAAGAAGAAGCGATGAAGGGCGGATTATTCCCATCATTAAATACCGTATACTCTTCAAAATTATTCACTGCACAAGATGAGTACTTTAACAATCAGACGATTTGGAAAACATTCGCAGATGAAATGAAAGATATTAAACCGGTTAATTTTACGGGCAATTACTCAGTTGCAAACAGTGAAGCAGTCAAAGCTGTGTCAGAAGTAACAAATGGTAAGGGTGTTACAGACTCGCTTGAAGCAGCTCAAAAACGCTTAGAAAACCGAATTAAAAAATAATCAAGAAGCATAGAAGGTGATTTATGGAAAATTGCCTTCTATCTCTTCTTCTTGCGGTACTAGGAGGTCATCATGAAGACAAATAAATCGTTGCCTTACTTATTTATTGCTCCAGCACTTTTGCTGTTCGCGCTGTTTACCATCTATCCTATTTTTTCATCGTTTGTTTTAAGCTTTCAGAGTATGGAAGGCGGAAAGTATGTATTTACCGGGTTATCAAACTATACACGTTTGCTCGGAGATGATATTTTCTGGAAAGCGCTTGGGAATACGGGGATTATTTTAATCGTTCAAGTACCCGTTATGATTTTATTAGCTCTTGTACTAGCTAACGCGTTAAACAGTCAGCTTTTAAGACTAAAAGGTTTTTTCCGAGTTTCATTTTTCTTGCCGGCAGTAACGTCACTAGTTGCCTACTCTATTTTGTTTTCAATCATTCTTCAAGATGAAGGAATTATGAATACTATTTTAGGGTTTTTCGGTATCGATGCCATTCAGTGGCTGGGAGATCCATTTTGGGCTAAAGTCTCAATCATCGTTGCGATGACTTGGAGATGGACAGGTTATAACATGGTTATTTTTCTAGCAGCTCTTCAAAGTTTATCTCATGAAGTTTACGAAGCAGCTGATTTAGATGGAGCAAATCGTATTCAAAAGTTTTTCCACGTAACGGTTCCACAATTAAAACCCGTTATCTTGTTTGCTACTATTTTATCAACAATTGGCACGCTTCAATTGTTTGACGAACCTTTTAACTTAACAAAAGGCGGCCCTGCTGATTCTACTATGACGCTAGGCTTATATATTTATCAAAATGGCTTTAAATACTTTGATTTTGGATATGCATCGGCCATTGCGTACGTTGTTGTATTATTAGTTGGTATTTTAACGTTCTTCCAATTTAAATTTACGGGTGATAAATCATGAGTGTATTAGAGAGAGTAGAAGCAACCGCAGTAGTTACCGTTCCTAAGGTCAAAAAGAAAAGGCACATCATGCGTAAAATAGGACTATACAGCTTGCTTGGGCTGTTTACGATTATCTCAATTTTTCCTTTTTACTGGATGTTTATCGGCGCTACGAATGAATCAGGAAAAATGTTTACAAACCCTCCAACGCTGAAGCCTGGCGATCAATTTATGACAAATCTACAAAATTTAAATGCTACAATTGATTTAGGGCGCGTCTTTTTTAACTCAGTATTTGTTTCAGTCGTGTATGTGATTGTAGCTTTAATGGTCTGCTCCACAGCTGCATATGCGCTATCTAAATTTGAATTCAAAGGCCGAAACGCAATTTTCACTACGCTTTTATTGTCTATGATGATTCCATATCAAGCAACGCTCATTCCACTTTTTCAGCTGATGTCGAATTTTAATTTGCTTGACACGTATTTTGCACTTATTGTTCCGCAGCTGTGTTTTCCGTTTGCTATCTTTTTATTACGTCAGAACTTTTTAGCTTTTCCAACGGAACTTATTGAAGCTGCTCGTTTGGACGGAGCTGGAGAGATGAGAATCTTTTTAACTATTGTGCTTCCTTCTATGAAGCCTGCTATGGCTGCAGCAGCTATTTTCTTATTTATGACACAGTGGAATAACTTTATGTGGCCTTTAGTTGCGACTACATCTAACGAAATGGCTACATTACCAGTTGCTCTTTCAAGCTTAATTGGCTTATCGATTATTGATTACGGTCAAGTAATGATGGGAGTAACAATTGCAACCATTCCAATCATTGTCTTCTTCCTGGCACTTCAGCGTCATTTTATTTCAGGAATGCTTGGAAGTGCAGTAAAATAAAAGCAGAAACTCCTATTATAGGAGCTTTCTCAATGAACAGGGGGAGAGAAGATGGGAGAAATACCTGTAGGAGTTCAGCTTTATACGCTGCGTGAAGAAATGAAAAAAGATTTTAAAGGAACGCTTCAAAAAGTAGCTGCTTTAGGATATCAAGGGGTAGAATTTGCAGGGTACGAAGGATATACAGCAAAAGAAGTAAAAGCATGGTTAACGGATTTACAGCTGAAGCCGGCTTCTAGTCATGTGCCGCTTGAACAATTAGAATCTAATTTAGAGCAAATGATTCACTTTGAACAGCAAGTTGGAAATTCACATATTGTTTGTCCTTATTTAATGCCTGAACGTCAAACTGAAAAAGGATATCACGTGCTTATTGATTCTTTAAATGATATTGATACGTATTGTAAAAAAGAAGGTATGTCGTTTAGCTATCATCATCATGATTTTGAGCTGAAGAAATTGTCAACTGGAAAGTCAGCTCTCCAAACAATCTTAGAAGAAACTGAGGTAAACGTAGAACTGGACATTTATTGGCTGACTAAAGCAGGTGAAGATCCAGTGGAGTGGATGCAGCATTATCAAAATCGTACGCCTTTTATTCATTTAAAAGATATGACAACAGACGGCGAGCAGTTTTTTGCTCCTCTTGGTACCGGAGGAGTAGATGTAAAGGCTGTAATGCAAGAAGGACATAGAGCAGGCGTAAAATGGTGGATCGTTGAACAAGATCACTGTATAGAAAGTCCACTTAGCAGCATTAAAAAAAGCTTAGCATATATCAAATAAAAAACGAACAGACAGCGTCTGTTCGTTTTTTATTGATAAGCTGGAGTCCACTCAATTTCTCCGCACTTATTCGTATAATCAATATTCACCTCAAAGTTATGTTTTTCATAAAAATGAATCAATCTTTCGAGATGATCCCAATCGCGCTCAGCGATATCGCCTTTAATGACATGAACATTTTGATCAACCGCTACTTCTTTTAAATAATTCATACATACAGAGCCATATCCCTTATTAGCGGGCCCTTTAATGTCACCAATAAAAATCGTGTGATTATCTTCATATACGCCATCGATGGCAAAATCCCAAGCCCCTCTATAGGCTTTTGTACATTCATTTAGCATAATTTTACATGCGTTTCCGTCATTTTGTGCCGATACAATAACTAACTGATTATCTTCAGGCTGATCGACACCAATAACTTCATACTTTTTAGCAATTTCTTTTAAATTATCCTGCATGCGAAATAGCTGAAACTCTAAATCATCAAGTGTTTCTTTTAGTTCTTCTGCATTCTGGTTTTTTTCTGTAAGCTGAGTAAACATTTTATACTCCTTTCCGTCTGTTTTCGGTCTAAGTGCGCCTATGACAAAGAGGACACGGTGTATAAAGCGAAACTTTATTTAGCAAAGTATCTACCTTAGTAAAAATATAAAAAGGAAAGAACCTGATTTGATTGATTATTCATCAAAACGGCTGCTTTCCTTAGCATTCACTTTTAAATTTTTCACAACGTGTATAAGGGTAACAAAGACTCATTAATTTTGTCAATAAGGTTGTAGGTCTATTTATAAAGAAGATAACAGGTCATTTTACTTATTTGGAAGAAAAAATAATGGGTGAAAAAAGAATCATTTTAAAGTAAAATCATTGAAGGAAAAGTATGGTTA
>NZ_JBFULJ010000199.1:0-5726 GCF_056400385.1 Priestia sp. P5_B4 | reverse complement strand
TCTCTTAATTATTGAAATAGGGAACTATCATATGATAGTTCCCTATATTTACAGACTTGAAGTTTAAACAATAAGTAAGTAGTTTACATAATTATAGCGTCTTAGCCTGGAATACCGTTTAATACAGCAGCCTTATTAGTTGTTTTCTTAACTTTTACCTTCATAACTAACACCTCCATTTCTTAAAAGATATATTTATAATATTGCATTAAAAAGGCATTTTCAACACTTAAATCCAATTTTTATAATATTCAAATAAAAACAGGTAAATTATACTTTTTTTCGTTTATTTTAAACCGACAAATATTCCATTTATAATATTTTTTCTTGCATGTAAAACCAGCATAGATGAGTAATCCAGGTTTCCGCAGTTTTCCATTGAGTAGATATTTTTCTAACTTGTGATTCTGTTAATAATTCATTATACTCATAAATCTCTCCTACTACTTTACGTATAATTAAATCTCCTGCGGGTAGAATGTCTTGACGTCCTATACCTCTCATTAGTATTGACTCTGCCGTCCATTTTCCTATACCTCTATGTTTCATTAAATAGCTACAACCCTCTTCACGATCTAATAAATATAAGCAACTTAAGTCTAGCTCCTCATCTATAATGGCTTTAGTTATTTCATGAATATATTCAGCTTTCCTTTGACTTAGCTTTAAGTCACGAAGTTGGTTTATATTTAACTTCATCACCTTGTGAGGGCATAAATCCGTATAATATTCACAGTTATTAATTATTATTTTAGCTCCTGTTTTTTCTAACAAACTCTTTTTAATCCTATGAGCAACTTTTGCACTAATTTGTTGACCGATAATTGCCCATATAGTGGATTCGTAGACACTTCCTAATAAAACAGGTCTAAACCCTTCGTACATTTTTATTAATTTTCCTATCTTAGATTCATTAGCTATAAACTTTTGAGCTTTGTTTATATCTTGTTCCAGACAAAATATTGTGATGATTTTCTCCTTTACTAGTTGAACCTGATTATTTTTAACTTCTTCACCAATAACTTTAACTTCCAAGTACTTACTATCAATTCCTTCGTCCCTAACTAGTACTAGGTACGTTCTTTCCCCTATTACAAAAGCTCTACAATATGTGTTTTCAATAACCTTCTCGATTACAAAGGAGGGCGAGTTTTTTATGTACCTTAAAATTAAATCAAAATTATATATGCTTGGTTTATTAATTCTAATTATTTTTTGTCTCATAAGTTCCTCCTAATTTTTAATAAATCTATATTAACAGGCTTTCTTAAAAAATTAATGATTAATCTAAATAAACAGATAATATTTATAAAAGGGACCGTCAATAATTTTGTGTAAATACGAATTTCCTTTTCTTATAGATGTTATTCACTAGTTTGTTTTAAACATCATTTGTAGCTCTGCGCGAGCTTGATCAAAACCAATATGACATCTTGTCGCAAAGCGCTGATTATACTGGTCAAATTGGGAAACGAGGAAGCGTTCAAGTGACTCTTCGTTTGGGAATTGTTCCTTACGCTTACTATATTTCTTGATTTGTTTATTAAAAGATTCAATGAGATTGGTCGAATAAATACTGCGCCAAATAGACTTAGGAAAGCTATAAAACGTGAACAAATAAGAGTTATTGAGCAGTGGCTTTGTCACTTTTGGGTACTTTGACTTCCACTTTTCAATAAACGAATGTAGGGCCTGTTGGCCCATTTCAAGGCTTTCTGCACGGTACACAGATTTAAAGTCTTCACAGATTTCAGCTCGATCGGATACACGAACCTTATGAGCAATCGTACGTGAAAGATGGACGCAGCATGTTTGATAAGAGGAAGCTGGATAGATAGAAAAAACACTGTCTGAGATTCCTTTTAACCCGTCGGAAATAAACAGCAGAATCTCCTCTACGCCACGAGATTTGATGTCTTCTAAAAGTTCTTTCCAGACAAAGGCGGATTCGTTAGGAGCGATTGTATAGCCAAGCACTTCTTTTGAACCGTCTTCGCGAATGCCAACGGCAATATAGACAGCTTCTTTAGACACTGTATCTCGTTTTAAAGCAATATATGTAGCGTCTAAATAAACGCACGCATAGCGTGCACACAACGTTCGATCTCGGAATGCTTCTACCTGTTCAGACATCACTTTGGTCATATTTGAAATGGTTTGAGGTGTGTAATGGTGACCATACATGCGCTCCATCAAATGGGCAATTTCAGCAGTCGTTACGCCCTTTTGGAACATATGAATAACAAACGCTTCAAGCGTATCATTGGCTCTTTTATAAGGAGCTACCGTCTGTTGCTTAAAGTCGCCATTCCGATCACGAGGAATAACGAGATGAAGTTCTCCAAACTCTGTGTGCAGCGTTCGTTCGTACGAACCATTTCGTGAATTCCCTGTATTAAATCCAATACGATCATATTTTTCGTAGTCCAAAAAGGCTGTCAATTCGCTCGCTAAGAGCGTATTAACCGCATTTTCTAAGTGAGAACGGAAAATTTCCGTCACATCTTCTTTTTGGACTAGAGCTTGAACAAGATCTGTTGTAAACTGATTCATAGGAAGACCTTCTTTCTTTGAATTGGTTGTGGTGACTTAATTCTACAAGAAAAGGTCTTCCTTTTTGCATTTATTCATTTACACAAGATATTTTACGCTCTCTTATAAAACCATCCATATTTTTCATTGTAATACTTTGGATATGTTATATTTATAGTAAAACTAAAGGAGTGAGCAAAAATGAATGCGATGAGTTTTATTTTACTAAACTTTGAAGAAGTGAGACGTCGAAGTATAGAAGTATGGATGTCAATACCTCAAGATAGGTTAGACTGGCGCCCTGATCCAGAAGCAATGTCATGTAGGGAGATGATACATCATGTTCTTGAAGGAGAATACCTCTATCATCAAATGTTAGAAAAACCCCTTAACCTTTCTCTAACAGAGGAGCATAATCCTTATAAGGCAATAACATTTAGTTCTGTTGAAGAAGCATTAAAGTTTGCTCAACCATATAGGGAAAAATTTATAGAGTTTTTAGGACTCATTAATGAAAAGCATCTAACAGAGATAAAAATAGACCGATCGGAGATGGGGTATATTCGAGAGTTAGGGGACATGTTGTTGCGAGTTGCTTATCATGAATCAGTACATACAGGACAACTTTTAGATTATTTAAGAACTGCAAAAGTTAAACGTCCTATAATATGGGATTAACTTTCTGATTAATCTCCCGTTGTTTTATTTTTTCTCTGCTCTAAAGAACGCTCATACAAAGCCATAAAGTTGTTTACTCAAAGGGGGAAGAACCATTGTGAATAATGAAAAGCAGTTACTTAAATTTCAGACGTTTCAACAACTTCACAAAAGACCCTATACTTTTGTATTGCCTAATGCTTGGGATGTTATCAGTGCTAAAATTTTTGAGAAAAATGGGTTCCCAGCTATTGCAACAACCAGTGCCGGCATAGCAATGTCTTTAGGATATACTGATGGTGAAAAAATTCCTTTTGAACAAATGTTAGGAGCTGTTAAGAGAATTATTAATTCAGTCAATATTCCTGTCAGTGTAGACCTAGAGTCTGGCTATGGAAGGTCTACTAATGAAGTGGTAGATAATGTAAGGAGAATTATTTTAGCAGGAGGAATTGGTATAAACCTAGAAGATGGGACAGGAGATTTAGATAGTCCTATTTTAGATGTTTCGTTGCAAGTAGAAAAAATATCTGAAATTAGATTACTATCCAAATTGCTAAAAGCCCCATTATTTATTAATGCGCGCACTGATTTGTATTGGTTAAATATAGGAGATCCGAATCTAAGACTTCAAGAAGCCATTAATAGGGGAAAAGCATATCAAAAGGCTGGAGCAGATTGTATTTTTATTCCTGGACTATATGACATGGAATCCATTAAAAAAGTTCGACAAGAACTATCTTGTCACATTAATCTTTTGTCTGGGCCAAATTTGCCTTCTATTAATACATTATCACAAGTTGGTATTGAAAGAATAAGTACTGGATCCGCCCCTTTTAGAGCAACTGCTACATTATTACAAAGAATTACTGAAGATATCCTTTATGATAATAATTTTCAACGATTAATGAATGATAATATGAGTTATAATGCAATAACAGAACTAATTGGGACAATTTAATGCTTTACTTTAAAGCGTTAAATTGTTAATCTGCTATTAGACAATCTTTCTTGTAGTGTTATTCCTTAGCCCAAAGTACAAACCATATATAGTGGTCTGTACTTTTTTGTTTTTAAGATTTATTTTAATATCGAGTGAATATATCTATTGCTTAAAATAAGTACAGGATACAGCCATTAAGTGGTCAATTTCTTTTTTCGCAATCGGTTTAACCTTCGTTGAACCCCATACCTTGATCGTCCTATAAGTTGACCGATTTCTTGTTGAGTACGACCTTCCTCGTAGAACATATACCATAGACGGGCATCYTCTTCTTCWGTCCACYKTYTMTTTTCATRTTTWGGACGATTAWAATAATCATATTTCCKTTGTTTMYTTACCCAATCSGGCTCWGGMAWAAGAGTATTTSTAGGTATYTTAGAAAARTTAAGRARYTYTTTATTYTGYTCAGCCCATTTCCAAAAGGCYRATACWTCRATTCCTAYRAAWTTYCGTGTTYTTGCCCTCGTSATTTTATRRGGCAAYYTMTTWTTYTGAATCCAKTTATAAATRGTATGAACATCAAYTTGRAGRAAWYTKGCTAGTTCATATACYGTAATAYTTCCTGTATAAGCTCTTACTCCATATACKCCTAAGCGATTTAATCTAGACTCTAAYGCTGGTATACTTCGCTGCAGTCGTYTAGATATGTGTTTAAGAGATTTGGATCCACAATACTTTAATAGGTATTCATCCTCTGGATTCGTCCATCTCCGCAGTGTTTCTCGTCGTGTTAGTTTTAATATTTTAATACGAGTAGCAATAGAAGAAGGTGTCTTACCTAAATGATTTCCTATTTCCCGGTTATTCATGATATCAATGTTTTCTTTTAAGAAAGTATCTTGTTCCGTTGTCCATTTTTTATGTAAGCAATTCTCTTCGTTTCGAAGGTTTAATCGTACAATCCGTTTATTAACAGATTCTTTGCTACGATTTAAGTGTTCACCCATTCTTTGGAACGTCATCTGTCCATATTGTTTTTTAAGGAATAAATCTTCCTCCGTTGTCCATAGCTTTTGATTTTTACTCAATGTTATCTCCCTCCAGTGCGTGTAGAAATCTTAAAGTGAAGAAGACATTAAAAAAGACGTTAGTGGTCTGTACTAACGCCTTTGATGATATTTATATTTATGGATTAGTAGTGCTTTTATTTATGATTACCTAAATTAGTTATAGTATGGCGTATTATAGGTATATATAATATATCATATTTTCACATGGAGAAATAAATATAAATTTCTCTTTATAAAGCTATAAAGTACTTAGGTATTACTTTTCTAAACTACAGAAAGTCCATTATAATTTAGCCTATACTTCGACGTACATTTGTCTAAAAGGATGTTCCTTTTTGGACGCTATTAGTTATTAATTGACTTGTAGAATCGATTTAAGTTAACATTGAACAAACTTAATACTCCAAAGGGGRGTAGCTGTACAACAAAAGTCGTCACTACGAAACATTTTGTTTCCGGCTTTGTTGGCAATCTTAATTGTTAGCAAGACCTTTTCCTACATTTTTAGTAAGGTGAAGTCTGTG
>NZ_JBFULJ010000198.1:0-5728 GCF_056400385.1 Priestia sp. P5_B4 | reverse complement strand
CCTGCAGTACTTAGAAAAAGATTATCAGGTGCAGGCAGTGTCGCTAAGCGAACTTGTTTTTCCAAACGTTGCGTACTTCTCAAAATGGTGTATTGAAAAGAAACTGCATATTGATGAAAAAAATCTAGACATACTGGTGCACACTGATCCAAAATGGATGCAGTTTGTTGTGAGGCAAGTGCTGTCTAACGCCATTAAATATAGCCCTCTAGAAGGAAAGCTTTCTTTTTTTAGTGAAGAAACGCCAAAGTACGTAAAGTTATTTATCGCTGACCAAGGAAAAGGGATTCCAACTCAAKATCTTCCCCGGGTTTTTGAAAAAGGATTCACAGGAAATGCGGGAAGAAAAACGAAGGGAGCTACGGGGCTAGGGCTGTATTTTTCAAAAAAAATTACAGATGCTCTTGGCCATCGAATAGAAGTGAATTCACTTTTACACGAAGGCACCACGGTGATCCTGACCTTCTACAAACTGAATTCTTTTGATAACCTTTCAAAAATGTAAGATTGCACGCTGAGATTGTCATCTGCYTCAAACGAATCTTTCCTTGTTTCAAAGTAAGATAGAGCTATACACAAGGAGGGAACGTACATGAAGCGAGAGTGGATTAGCCTTTTAGCTCTGCTTTTGGTTGTAGGAGCAGGTATAGGAGGAATAAAGATTTATCAAAAAGCCGCAACGGAGCATCAATACGGGATTATCCCAAAAGAAGCAAAAAAAGTGGATGAGTATGGACGAGTTCAATATACAATTTCAGTGATAAACGAAAAAGGACAAACAACGTTTCAAACATTTACAACGATTAAACAGTTAAAAGAAGGAACGGTTATTGACCTTTTCGTTCGAGGCAATGAAGTTCGGAAATATGACATTATAACAAAGAATGAGCTGCCGCAGCGAGTGAAAAGCGTGTGGCCTACAAAAGAACGAAAGGAGGAGGAAAAGTGAGCATTGTTCTTGAAGGAAAAAATGTAACCAAAACGTTTGGATCAAGAGGAAATGTATACGAAGCGCTAAAAGGAATTGATTTTACAATCGAAGAAGGAGAGTTTGTCGGTATTATGGGACCATCTGGAGCGGGAAAAACGACGCTGATGAACATTCTTTCAACGATTGACCGTCCCACCGATGGCGAGATATGGATTCAAGGAGAAAACGTGGCGCTCATGAAAGATAAGAAGCTGTCTGCTTTCAGACGCAATCATTTAGGGTTTATTTTTCAAGATTATAATTTATTGGATACGTTAACGGTAAAAGAAAATATTCTTCTGCCGCTTACGGTTACAAAAATGTCTAAGAAAGAGATGGAAGCGAAGCTTAAAGACACCGCAACGCGACTAGGCATCTATGAGCTGGCGGATAWGTATCCGTATGAGATTTCTGGCGGACAAAAACAGCGCGTTGCAGCAGCGAGAGCAATGATTACGAATCCAGCTGTTATTTTCGCCGATGAACCTACCGGAGCTCTTGATTCCAAAGCTGCTTCAAGCCTGCTTGAAAAGCTGTCGCAATTAAATCAAGAAGACCGTGCCACGATTATTATGGTGACGCATGATCCGCTGGCTTCAAGCTACTGCAGCCGCGTGCTGTTTATTAAAGACGGACAAATTTACACGGAGCTGTTTAAAGGCGAACAAACGAGACAAGCATTTTTTAAACGAATTATGAACATTCAAGGCGCATTAGGCGGTGAAGGCTATGACCGTATTTGATCTTGTTAAAAAGAATATGCGCAAAAATATTAGCCGGTACAGTCTTTATTTCTTTTCAATGATTTTTAGTATTATTGTGTACTATGTGTTCGCTACGCTTCAGTACGACCAATCGATTTCAAAGTTTATTGGAGAAGAGCTGAGGCTGCAGGGCATTTTTAATGCTTCAAACTACGTTCTGCTTACCTTTATTGTTGTCTTTATTTGGTACACAAACTCATTTTTTATCGGGCAGCGTAAGAGAGAGCTCGGGCTGTATCATTTAGTCGGCATTGAAAAACGTACGATTGGAAAAATGATCTTTTATGAGAATATGCTGCTGGGGATTTTTTCTTTGGTGGTCGGTATTTTACTAGGTACCGTGTTTTCAAGGCTGTTTGTGCTGTTTTTACTAAAGCTTATGGGACTGTCGCTTTCGATTACGCTCACATTTTCTTTTCAAGCGGTTTTAAAAACAGCCGTAGTGTTTTTGATTGTTACCATTTTTATATCGTTTCAAGGCTATTTTATTATGTACCGCTATACGCTATTAGATCTGTTTCAAGCAGAAAGCAAAAGTGAACGCGTAAATAAAATGAATTCGAAACGCTCAATTGTAGTGGGAGGACTGGGTATCTTACTCGTTGGCTACGGATACTACCTTTCATCGGGAAACATTGTGACACCTAAGTTTTTTCTAATTGTAGCCGTTGTACTGTTCTCGGTCATTTTCGGTACATTTTTACTTTTTAAAGCCACAATTGAGTGGCTGATGGGGCTTTACCGAGAGCATGCGAACCGATATTATTCGTTTGCAAATATGCTAAGCGTTTCTACTATGATGTATCGAATTAAAGCAAATGCACGAGTGTTAACCCTAATTACGATTTTGTCGGCTACTACACTTGTAGCAGTTGGTGTGACGTATTCCTCGTACTACAATACAAAAGCCGACGCCAGAAGCATGCAGCCTTATGACTATACGCTGCACAGCAAAAAAGCAGCGCAAGAATTTATGKATGTACTGGATGAGCTAGATATCCAATCAAATCGGTACGTCTATCATATCGTGAAGCACTCTGCTGATTTATCGGATTTTCGATTTATTACATCGGGCTACTATAAAGATAGGGAACAAATCAGCTTTTTAGATGAAGAAGAAGTACGTAAGAATGGCGTTTCGGTCCCTGCGCTAAGCGCAAACGAAACTGTTATTTTTGATTCAATGGCAAAAGGAAAAGTGTTTAAACCTAGTACAGGTAAAACCGCAGCTGTGGAGCTGAGCAAATCAGAACAGCTTGCTTTAAAAGTCGTTAAATCCGAGCCTTTGCTCATTCTTGATTCTGACAGTGCCGGCTATCAGTTTGTAGTCAACCACGATACATTTAACAAGCTTTTAAAAGCTGGACAAAAGCAAGCGGTGTACGTATTTAATACCGATGATGGAAACAAACAAAATGAACTTACTAAGAACTATCATCAAATCGCAAAAGAAGCTGGCGAAAGCCGTACTTCATACTATGATGTGTTTCAGGCAGGCTTAATGAGTAAAGGATTGTTTATTTTTATTGGAGGGTTTTTAGGGCTCGTCTTTTTGATGGCAACGGGCAGTATTATTTATTTTAAGCAAATCTCCGAAGCCGAACAAGAGCGCAAAAGATTTGAAGTCCTGCGTAAGCTTGGGTTTTCAGTGTCTCAAATGATGAGCGCCGTTCGAAAGCAGCAGCTGTTTACGTTTGGTTTGCCTTTAGTAATTGGTATCTTGCACAGTCTATTTGCGCTGAACGTCATTACGAATCTAACCGGTGAAAGTCTGATAGTCCCTGTTTTAATAGCGGATGCAGTATACGGGATTATTTATTTCTTTTTCTACGGGCTGACAATGAATTACTACCGAATGGTAATAAAGCGACTGTAAAGAAAAGACTGTTTCGATCAAAGAAACAGTCTTTTTTTTTGTTGGGAAAATAAAAGGTATGGAGTAATGAAACCCTGAATATAAAAAAAGGGTATAGAAAAAGTAGAGAGTTGTATTGGAGGGAAAAATGTGAAAGCAGATGCTGTATTCGAAGGGGGAGGCGTCCGAGGAATTGCATTCACGGGTGCGATTGAAGCGATGGAAGAAAGCAATGTAGAATGGCAGCGTCTAGCAGGTACGTCAGCGGGAGCGTTAATTGCGGCACTTTTAGCGAGCGGCTATAAAAGCGGTGAAATTCGCAGAGAGCTTCAAAACATGGACTATGCTAAGTTTCGCGGGAAAACGATCATTAATCGAATTCCCCTGATTGGAAACTTGATTGAACTGATGGTTCATTTAGGCTTTTATAAAAATGATTATTTAGAAAAATGGGTGTATGGTCTGATGCGTGAAAAAGGAATCGAAACGTTTGCGGATTTGCCGGCAGATAAGCTGAAAATTATTGCCTCAGACATTTCGAACGGACAGATGCTTGTGCTGCCTGATGACTTGCCACGATATGGAATGCAGCCAAGCGACATGAAGATTTCACAAGCTGTGATGATGAGTGCGTCCATTCCTTTTTTCTTTCGTCCCGTCATCTGGAAATCCAAAGGGTTCAAGAGGTCATACATTGTCGATGGGGCGCTTTTAAGCAATTTTCCAATTTGGCTGTTTGATACGGAGCATCCGCGTTTCCCGACGTTTGGCTTTCGATTTGTAAAAGAAGAAATTGATACAGCCGCTATTATTCCGACGCCAGTGCATCTATTTAAAAGTATGTTTACCACGATGCTGCAAGCTCATGATTTGCGGTATTTGAACGCGGAGACAAGAGAACGAACGGTGCAAATTCCAACGGGAGTGATTACGGCAACGGATTTTGCCTTAAAGGAAGAAGAAATCGAATTTTTATATGAATCTGGTTATATATCAGCAAAGCACTTTTTAGAAAAGTGGGATTTTGAACAGCATAAAATGAATCGGACCGGACGGCAGCTGACACGAAGAAAGCTCCCGTAACAGGAGCTTTTCTACGGCTGTTTTAAAATGTTGACTTCAACAGCTTCGCCTTTTGCCGGAACGGAATACTGAACGCTTTTGTCTTTCTTGAGCCATGCTTTAACGAGCTGTCCTTTTTTGTATGTTTGATCATCCGAAACTTTTACATAAATAGGCTGTACATCGCTAGAACCAAGTATTTCTTTTGTTGTATAGTCAAGCGCAGTATCTCGCGGAATGACGTTTGCAATAAGAATTTCATCCTGTTTCACTTCTAAAATGCGCCCTTGAACTAAATAGCCGGCCGGCTTTTTTGACTGCTCGGCGTTATCAGAACAGCCGCTTAAACAAATAAAAAAGAGAAGAAAAAGTGCAGTTGATTGAACGGTAAACTTCATAAAATCTCCTTTCCGTTTCAACATGACTACCATTATAACGCGTTTGACCATTTCTTTTCCAGTTTTCGGAGAAAGCAAGAGGTAATCGTTGACGTTATTTCAGCACGCATGATATGTTTTAACTCATAAACGCTATTTTTACTARAAGTCACGCTTAGTACGGGAGGTCCTTATATGGATGTTACCTTTTTAACCAACGTTATTCGACATATATTAGAACGAGATAATTTTGTCATTGACTTTGAAGAATCAGATGAACAAAATATCCACTTTTGGCATCGAGACGAGCCGTTTCGCCTTTTTATTTCAGAGCAAACGGAAAGTTATTTAGCATGGACCGTTTTTGAAGATGAAAAGGAACAGTGGAGCGGAAAAACATTTCTCCAAGAAGTGACGAATACGTGTAAAGACTGCAGTGAGCCAATTGCGCACTGGATTTATAAAGATGGAGGCAAAGCAGGTTATTGCGATCATTGTCTTCAAACGTTTGGAAATGCGTATTTTACAAATGCTGATGATATCAAGCAAAACCTTCATTTAATTGACGGTTCTATTTGTTTTATTACCGATGAAACCGGAAGCGATTGGTGGATTGCATATGAAGGATTCAAACGAGTAATTGCAAGATTAGAAGAAAATCCCGATCAGAAAGTCGAAATGTACAAGCCCGAATATCCGG
>NZ_JBFULJ010000197.1:0-5743 GCF_056400385.1 Priestia sp. P5_B4 | reverse complement strand
ATAAACTGCTTTTGCTGCTGTTCAAGAGACTGCAGTTTCGAAATAGCAAATTCAAGCTTTCTTTTTTCTTCATTCATTTGATCGATATTTTTTTCAATCGACGTACTCATAAAAAACAAGCCTTGACTAAGCTCTCCAAGTTCATCGCGTCGTTTAAACGGCACATCAGTCAAATAATGGCCTTTTCGAATCTGCTGTGAAGTTTTTTGAAGGGTAGCGATGAGCGAAGCAATGCGATAAAAATAAGCGTAGCCAATTAAAAAAGCTGCTGCTGCTGCAATCGTTCCTCCCATACGAAATAAGTGCCTAATATCAGCTATAAACTGCTGATTATTTTTTAGGGAATGGTCAAAACGAATGGCTCCAATAAATTGATTATCGATTGACACAGGTGCGAAGTAAATAAGGGAAGAACCCGAGATTTGATAGGCTATTTTTTCTTTCAAAGCATAGCTAAGCGTATCAGAAACATCCACATCTTTTTGGCCGATGGGAATAGAGCTTCCTGCTTCCTGTCCTTTTTGATTATATAGGACTGTTTGCATTCCGCTTTGTGATGCAATCGAAGATGCAAGGCGCTGTCCTTTTTGCTGAAGAAAAGAATCTGTATTCAGAGACGGGTCACCGGTTAAATAACTTTGATGAATCGTCTGCTCCGCTGCTTTGCTTTTTTGAATAAGTTCACTTTCTAGCTGATCACGCTGATTTGTCTCAATTCCTTTTAACACAAGTACGCTCAGTACGGTTACTGTTAAAATAATTAAAAAAGCAAGAACGAGTCCCATCTTAGCTTTTAGGCTGATTTTCATTCATTGATCCCTGCTGTCGCTTTATATCCAACCCCATATACCGTTTGAAGCAAATAAGGTTCTGCTTCTCCTACTTTTTTTCGAAGGCGCTGCATGTGAATGTCTACCGTACGTGTACCACCTGCATAATCCATTCCCCAGACAAGATCTAGTAAATCTTCTCGTGTGTACACTCTCTCTAAATTGGCAAGTAATAAAGCAATAAGATCAAACTCCTTTGGTGTAAGCTTAACTAACTCATTGGCAACATGTAACGTGCGCTGAATTAAGTTCACCTTCACTTTTCCCACCGTGATTTCTCCCACAGCTTCAGGAGCTTCATTTTTTTCCATTCGCCGAACAAGTGCTTTAGCTCTAGCTACAAGTTCTCTTACGTCAAAAGGCTTGGTCATGTAATCATCTGCGCCTAACTCTAAGCCTAGAACTTTATCGACGATATCATTTTTAACCGTTAACAAGATAATCCCCATTCCTCTTCGATTCTCAAGTTTTCGGCATACTTCATAGCCGGTTAATTTCGGCATCATCACATCCAATATCATCACGTCAGGTTGAAAGCTTTTTACTTTTTCAAGTGCTTCTTCACCGTCAGATGCGGTGTCTACAATATATCCTTCGCGCTTGAAAGCATAGGATACCGCTGTAGCAATACTTTTTTCATCATCAACTACTAAAATCTTTTTATTCAATGTATCACGTACTTTCATTTGATATTTCTATTCGTCTATCTTATCAAACAGCTTTCCCAAAAACATCTCCAAGTTGTTTCGAAATTGTAAACAAAAATAAAAACACCATATAAGCTGGCGTTTTTTTAGATCTAATATTCATTTGTAAAAGGAAGGATTTTATGCGTATTCAAATATTGATGAAGCAGATCTATACGCTGCTCGCTGCTAATAAAACCAATGTATCCGTCCGGTCTAATAACGTACAGAGCATCTTTTTGAAGCCCTGCTTTCTTCAAGTAAGGGTTCCAAGAAAACTCGTGCAAGGAGAAGTCTTTTTCTTGCATGCTCTTTTTTAGCTTCTCTGCTGCTGTTCCATAGACATGTATTTGCCAGTTTAAAGACTGTAAAGATTCAAAATTCCCTTCTACATAAGGTAATCGATCACCACTTTGCACATTTGTCCCTTGCCCGCTGCTTAGGTCACTATTTCGATACTTAATGCGGATTTGAGATAAAATCGTAAATGCTTTGTGACGGGGATAAGGGAAACGAAATAAAAAGGATAGTACAGGCGGAAAGATATGCTTCCTAAAAAATTGACTCGTTTTATCTCGTGCCACCATTCGCGTAAAAGCGCGATCAGTTGTATTTACAAGCAGCTCTGCAAAAGGCAACCTTTCTTCTTCGTATGTATCTAATATGGAAAGTGCCGCTTTGTGTTGAAGGACAGCTGCTAATTTCCATGAAAGGTTGACTGCATCTCCAATTCCTGTGTTCATTCCTTGTCCCCCYGCAGGACTATGAATATGGGCTGCATCTCCACTTRGAAAAATACGCCCTTGTCGGAAACGACTTGCTACTCTGTGATGGATATGATATGTCGAGAACCAATTTATACCCTCAACCTGAGCACCAAATGTTCGTTGAATAAAAGCGTGAATGTTTTCAGCTTTTACATCGTTTTGCCCCCCAAAAGTTGAAGGAATAATGCCGATCATTCGATACGTTCCTTTACTTCTAACGGGCATACAAATCAAAAATTCTTCATTGCTAAATGAAATACTGATTTTTTGATCCTTCATCACTTCACCAGAGCCGTGAACATCCATCACATAAAAATGCTGTTTATATTTTTCTCCTTTAAACTCTATCTTCATTTGCTTGCGAACGGTACTGTGTGCTCCGTCACATCCACAAATATACTTAAAATAAGCGGTTTCCTCTTGTTGTGCTTTTAATAAAGTTTTTACCTCTTCTCCGTGTTCAGCTAGAGATAGTAACTCCGTCTTCCATTCTACTTCGATCTCAAAATTTTTTAATTTTTCAAGCAGAAACCGCTCGTGGTCGTCCTGTGGAAATGTAAGAACAAAAGGAAAAGGACTTAATCCTTCTCCTAAAGATCCTAGATGAACTTTTGCTTTTATTTTATTCTTCACTCGGACGTATACATCTTCCATCTTAATCCCGCTGTCTATGACTTCATCTGCAAAACCGAACTGCTGATAAAATTCAAGTGTTCGCGGTAAAATAGCCATAGCCCGGGAGGCTTGCCCAGGTCCGTCGCTTCTATCAATAATTCGAAAAGGAATGTTATGTCTGGCTAAATTGTAGGCCATAACGAGGCCAGTAGGGCCGGCACCAACGATTAGGATTTGTGGATTCATCATCATCTCTCCTTTTCATTCAGTTACAGTATCGTTTATATTGAGCGAGACTCCTCTTTTTTTACAGAAGATGCAGGTAAAGCAGAAGCAAACAGAGCACACAAACTTATTAAAGAGATAAGAGCTAGAGCAGATACAGAAGGATTCCATGTCAGATGTTCTCCAAAGAAAAATAGTTCTCTGACGCCATCTACCATAAATCTCATCGGCAGCCATGGATAAATCCACTCTCTATAAAAATCAGGCATAATTTCTGGGGCCATTGAAAGCAAAGGTGCGCCAAAAAATAGAACAATAACGAAAATCGGGAGTCCCTTTAGTCCTAGCCATGAAAGTACGGCTGATATCAAGGTGAAAAAACTGAAGTAAGCAATAGCTAAGAATAGTGCTGTATCCAAAAATGAAGGAACGCTTATTCCAACTACTTCAGCTAACCACACAAGTCCAAAACCAGCAGCTAAAGCAAGTATAACCCCGATGATTACGAATCCTACTTGATTAACGATTTTCTCTTTACGAGAAGAAAACGTGATTTTTTGAAGGCTGAGGAAGACCATTGCAGCACCGGCTATACTTGCCATCCACAGCGGCTGAAATAATGAAACGGGGGCATTTCCGTTGACACTATGAGTCCCTGTTTCGTTTACGTTTATCACTGTCTTTTGAATCGGTGCAGCGAGTGCTAATGCTTGGCTTGCACTTAGTTGCGTTCCGTTTTGTTCAAATCTTTTCACTAGCTGCAAGCGCATATTTTCATTCATCTTATCAACTGCCCCGTTTAGCACCTGACTTGCTAGGATTGAAGCAGCTGTATTCATTCCTTGATTCACTAATAATTTAATAGCAGGTGCATCAGGCTTAGCCGTCTGAAGAGTTGACTGTTTTTTTGTGAAATCTTTTGGAATGATAAGCGCCCCGTAGTATTGTTGATTATTTAACCCTTTTTCAACTTCTTTAGTATTTGAGACAAAGATCCATTTAACCGAAGACTGTTCGGTACTTACCCCTTTCGTATTTTGTTCGATTTGATTTCCTATATTTACATTACCCTTTGCTGGAACTGTCATTCCTTCGTCAGCATTTACGAATGCGATTGGCAAATTCTTAGGTGCTGAGCTTGCCGAAGGAATTAAGGTTAGAATAAAGATAAAAATRACAGCTACTACTATAATTGGTGAAAAATATATAAGCTTTTGATTACCTAATTTCATGTAGATCTCTCCTTTTTGTTTTAAGGATATACACGTTAACGAAAAGATAATGTACATGATGTTGATTAGTGATCACTATGTAAATTATAATAAATTTACCTGTATTCTCAATATGCAATAATAGCGGGAATGTCGATTACTTAACACAAAGCATATAACTGTTCATTATTAAAGAAAAAAGTAGGTGTTTAAAAGCTGTGGGGAATTCAAAAACAGATCGCAGAATTATTCGAACGAAAAGATTTATCCGAGATGCTTTGACAGAATTAATGGAAGAGAAAGGGTTTGAAGGTGTAACGGTCAGGGATTTGACGAAAAAAGCGGATATTAATCGCGGAACTTTTTATTTACACTACCATGATAAATACGATTTGCTTGAAAAAAGCGAAAATGAAGTTATTCAAGAGATAAAAGAATTTATCAAAAAAGCAAATCCCAATGAGATTGTGTCTGCTAATTTAAAAGAACAGCCTTTGCCGTTTATTATTACACTTTTTGAATATATTCAAGAAAATGCACGTTTTATGCAGGTTATGCTTGGTCCAAAAGGAAATCCTGGCTTTCATCTTAAAATTAAAGAAGTTATGAAAACCAATATGCTCGAAAAATTAGAACTTATGGATAATAAAACGACTCCGCTTGTTCCACTTGAACATTTAATGTCTTACGTAACGTCAGCGCATCTTGGAGTTATTCAGCACTGGTTAGAACAAGGTATGAAGCAGTCACCGCGAGAAATGGCCCTGACACTCGCTAGCATGACTTTTTTGGGTCCTGCTTATGTTGCAGGCATTAAACGAACATAAAAGAACCTGCTATTCTCTARGAAAATAGCAGGTTCTTTTTATTAACCTTCTAGTAATAAAGATTCTGGATCTTCTAATAGTTCTTTAACAGTAGCTAGGAAGCTTACGGCTTCTTTGCCGTCAACGATACGGTGATCGTAAGAAAGTGCAATGTACATCATCGGACGATTTTCGATACGCTCTTCATCAATTGCTACCGGACGAAGCTGAACTTTATGCATTCCTAAAATACCAACTTGAGGCCCATTTAAAATTGGTGTAGACATTAATGAACCGAATACGCCGCCGTTTGTAATTGTGAACGTTCCACCTTGTAAATCTTTTAATGCTAATTTGTTGTCGCGCGCTTTTTTCGCTAAATCAACGATAGATCCTTCGATACCAGCGAATGTTTTGCGGTCAGCATCACGCACAACTGGAACAACAAGACCGTCTGGAGCTGACACAGCAATACCGATATCATAGAATTTTTTAATTAATAACTCGTTTCCTTGAATTTCAGCATTTAATAATGGATACTTTTTCAGTGCTGCTACTACTGCTTTTGTAAAGAATGACATAAAGCCAAGTCTTACGTCGTGC
>NZ_JBFULJ010000196.1:0-5764 GCF_056400385.1 Priestia sp. P5_B4 | reverse complement strand
TAGCTGGAACAACCGCTTTTACAAAATGAAAAACGGAGCTTAAATTTCCTTCCAGCATTTCATACCATTCACTGTCTGTGTATTCTATTAATTTTTTTCTTTCAAATACATACGGACCTGCATTATTAATTAAAACATCAATACGTCCAAATCGCTCCATAGCCTGCGCAACGACGTGTTCAATATCTGCTTTATTCGTTATATCCCCTTCTACAAACTGTACGTTGTCTTTATATTGATGCCATTCTTCTTGCAGTTCTCGCACTTTATTTTTATCACTCCGAAAATGGACGGTAACGGAATACTGCTTTTTTAAAAACTTTTCTGTTACCTTCTTGCCAATACCTTTATGACCCGCTGTAATCAATGCATGTTTCATCTACCTTCACCTCTTTCACTCTACTTATCTACTATATATATTAGACAGCTCCTTAGTTTCTCCTTTACTAACAGAAAAAAGCCCTTGACTAAAGGGCCTTTCTTTTACGGTCTTAACAAAATTTTCCCTGTACTTTTCCGGCTTTCAAGCAGCTCATGCGCTTTTGCTCCGTCTTTTAAATCGAACACCACGGGATCAGTTAACACAAGCTGACCTTTACTGATCCACTCAAACAGCTGCTGTGAACGTACTTTACGTTCTTCATAAGATACGAGCACGTTCCATAAGTCTCCGCCTGTAAGCGTTTTAGAGGTGTCMATCAGCATACGCGGGTCGACCGGGGCCGGATCGCCTCCTGCCATTCCGTAAAATACCACGGTTCCGCCTGTTTTTACGGCTTCAAAGCTTTTTTCTAGTGTAACTCCTACAGATTCATAGGCAACATCTGCGCCTCGCTTCGTTACTTCTTTCACTTGTTCCACCCAGTTATCTTTGTATAAAAAGACATAGTCAGCACCTGCTTGAGCCGCTACTTTTGCTTTTTCAGAAGATGACGTTAAGCCAATGACTTGTCCGCCTAATAGCTTGGCAATTTGAACTAAAAGCTGACCTACACCTCCAGCAGCTGCGTGAACAAGTACATAATCGCCGGGCTGAATGCTGTAGCTGTCTTGTGTTAAATAGTGAGCCGTTAACCCTTGTAAAAGCACAGAAGCGGCTGCGTCAAACGAAATATCGTCAGGTACGGCAATGATTTTATCTTGCGGCACGGCAACAAGCTCTGCATTTGCAAAAGGTACATCAGCAAACGCAATACGGTCTCCTACGTTAACGTGACTTACTTCTGCTCCTACTTCTTCTACTACACCTGCTCCTTCATATCCTAAAATATACGGAGGTGTACCCGTTAAGTGGTAGTTCCCTTTTCTTCGGTACACATCAGCAAAATTAAGTCCAATTGCTTTTGTTCTTACTAATACGTCTGTTGGACCAATAGAGGGGTTCGGTATATCTTGATAGTGCAGAACGTCAGGTCCTCCAAATCTTTCAAACACTAATGCTTTCATATATAAGTTACCTCGTTTTCTTTATGTATTCCCTTTCATCGTAATTCAAAGAGATAACAAACACAAGTTTCTGACTCAAGGGAAAAACGCTTTGTCTCCTAAGGAGATAAAGCGTTCTTTTACTTTGTTTGCTCTACAACTTCTCGCATCGTTCCATTTTTTTGATAAGACGTATGGAAAGAAAAGGCTTTTTCAAGAACGTGCGGTGTTTGTCCGCCTCGCGTGAGCGCTTCTTCGTAATACGCCATAAGCTGGTCGCGATACATTGGGTGTGCACAATTTTCAATGATTCGTTTTGCTCGTTCTCTTGGAGCGAGTCCGCGCAAGTCTGCGTATCCTTGCTCTGTTACAATTACATCCACATCGTGTTCCGTATGATCAACGTGCGAAACAAACGGCACTATGCTTGAAATATCGCCGTTTTTGGCAATGGATTTTGTTACAAAAATGCCGAGACGCGCATTTCGGGCAAAATCTCCTGAGCCTCCGATGCCATTCATCATTTTTGTTCCCATCACATGCGTGGAATTGACGT
This sequence comes from Priestia sp. P5_B4, assembly GCF_056400385.1. Classification (NCBI taxonomy): domain Bacteria; kingdom Bacillati; phylum Bacillota; class Bacilli; order Caryophanales; family Bacillaceae; genus Priestia; species Priestia sp. P5_B4. The sequence continues at coordinate 3,783 of NZ_JBFULJ010000196.1, read as the reverse complement.
TTCCGTAAATGTCTAGCTCTAGGGCAGTGTTAATAGAAATCAGTCCTAAGCGACGAATGATTTCGGGATGGTTTGAAATTTCCTGCGGACGAAGAATAAGTTTATCTCGATAGGCTTCAAAATTAGAAAAAACTTGTTCCATTTTATCCGCTGAAAGCGTAATTGAGCAGCAGGAAGCAAACGTAACTTTTCCTGCGTCAAATAAATCAAACACAGCATCTTGCAATACTTCTGAATACACTTCTAAATCATGAAACTCTGAATCTAACAAACCGTGGAAAACGGCATTTGCCACAGATCCAATTCCAGATTGTAAAGGAGCAAGCGATTCAGTTAATCGCCCTTCTTTAATTTCTTCACGTAAAAATGAAATCAAATTTTGAGCCATCACAACCGTTTCTTCGTCAGGTGCTACAATCGTAGACGGTGAATCTAGCTGATTTGTAAATACAATACCCTTTACTTTATCTAAATCAATTGGTATGCCTAATGAACCAATACGATCATCAGATTTTTTCAAAGGAATTGCATCTCGCTGTCCTTGAACGCCCGGATCATACAGGTCGTGAATACCTTCTAACAGCTCTGGCTGCGCTGTGTTAATTTCAATAATAATAGATTTTGCATGCTCGGCAAACACCATCGAATTGCCAATTGACGTTGTTGGAATCATCATTCCGTCATCCGTAATAGAAACCGCTTCCAAAATAGCGAAATCTATTGAATCTAACACGCCTGAACGCACCCATTCAGAAGTATGCGATAAATGCTGGTCAATAAACTGAAATTCACCTTCATTAATTTTTTTACGCATGGTTGGGTCCGCTTGAAACGGCAGGCGCTTGTTTAACATGCCTTTTTCTGCAAATAGCTTATCCACATCTGATCCAAGTGAAGCACCGGTATACACGCTTACTTTTATCGGTTCTGTTTCCGCTCGTTTCGCTAACGCAAACGGTACAGCTTTGACATCCCCCGCGCGTGTAAAACCGCTTAGACCAAGAGTCATTCCATCTTGAATCCAAGACGCTGCTTCTTCAGCAGAGACAACGCGATTCTTTAGTGCTTCATCCTTAATTCGACTGCAAACGTTTTCCATTCTGTTCACTCCTTGTTTTTGCTCTTTTTTACCATTTTACTGTAAAGCGAGCGTACACAAGAGTTTTTGGAATGAAATGGACAAAAATAGCGATAAAACAGCATATTTGATGATAATTAAGCAAAATGACGGTTAAAACCCAAGGAGTTTTCGAAAATAGCTGGCGTACGACTGACTGACTGGAATTTTTTCTCCGTTGTTCATCACTAATAAAAAAGTTGAATGTGTATCAGGATAAATTTCTTGAATTTGCGTCACATTGACGATAAAAGAACGATGACAGCGCACAAACTCTTCTTTTGGAAGCACATAATCAAATTCATTTAACGTGTATTTATGCGTACCCGTATACTTCTGTGCGTACACATATGTTTTTCGGTCACGCGCTTCTACGTAGATAATTTTTGAGAAAGGAACCGGTATCCATCCCTCGTTCACCTTTAACGTCACAACTGACTTTCCGCTCGTTAACGCGGGAAAAATCGCCGTCACGCACCCTTGAACCTCTCCTTCATCTAAAAAAGGCACGGCCATGCCGTAGTAAGGCGTGCCAAACACGTCTCGGTGAATAAATTCCGATACTTTTTGCTTTCGTTCTAATGCTTTATATGTAATCGTCCCTTTTTTAATTTGATCTCCAGGGCTGATTTTTAAATTAATTCGTTTACTTGCGCGGTAATACACGTACGTTTCTAGATCTGACACGGCAATCGACGCTTCATCAGAGAACAATTCGCTGATAACGTCTAATAATGCTGAAGCTTTAAATGGTTTCATCTTTTCACCTTCTTTTGTCTAGTCAAACACGCTGCTTCTTTATTGTAGCTCAAAAGCAAAAGCTAGTGGGAAAGAAGCATGGAATTTATCTTTTCAACTGCATAAAGTTTCTATTTTTTCACAACATAAAACAATGAAATGAAGGAAGGGTGAAATGTATGGGCTATGCTGAATCGACGTTTCGAATCGCCTGTTCATTTTTTGTGCTGCTTCTTTTAACGCGGCTCATGGGAAAAACAGAAATCAGCCAGCTAAATGTGTTTACGTTTATTACGGCGATTACGATTGGTAATATTGCTTCTTCTCTCTCCACCGATGAGCGAGTAGAGATTGATAAAGGAGTTTATTCACTGCTAGGTTGGACATTTTTAACGATCGCTATGGGCTATCTTGGAATGAAATCGAAAAAAGCGCGGCATCTTATTACCGGTGAGCCTAAAATTGTGATTAAGCAAGGGAAAGTGATGGAAAAGGCGTTAAAACAAGTCCGGCTAGATATTGAATCTCTTTTAGGCATGCTGAGGCAGCAAAATGTATTTTCCATAAAAGATGTAGAATACGCCATATTAGAAATCAACGGAAACCTTTMCGTTATGCAAAAACAAGATAAAAAGCCGAACTCGTGGTCAAAAACGCTTTTATTCCCCACTTCAACAGGCGTTATTTACGATGGAAAAGCGAATGAAGATGCCTTGAAGGACCTGCATGTAGATAATAATTGGCTGCATAAACAGCTAGAAAAAGCGGGAGTCAACTCAATTGATGACGTCTTTTACGCTGAGGTTCAGTCCGACGGATCGCTTTACATTGACTATAAAAAAGACAAATTTAACTCATAAAAAAAATCCGTACCAAAAGGCACGGATTTTTTATTAGCTTGCTTTTTTTACACGATTTGTAATGGTATCTTCTTTTGGTGATGTTTTACGAATAAAGAAGGCTAAAACAAACGCGATCACACTTAAAATCGTTGCAATCATAAACGCATCGTTAATACCCATTGCCGTACCTTGATTCACAGCTTCAGCCATACTGCCTTTATCTGTCGGCAAAATTTGCTGATTCGTGACGATGTTTTTCACGTGTTTTTCACCTTGATTCATCATAATAGATACAAAGAACGCCATTCCTACAGCTCCAGCAACCATTCGAAGCGTATTAACCATCGCTGTGCCGTATTTATTTAAGCTAAGCGCAAGCTCATTTAATCCTGCTGTAAAGATTGGCATCATGAGCAGCGACATACCAAACATACGAACAGTATAAACAATCATTACATACATAAATGTTGTTGTTGTTTCAAGTTTTGTTAGTTCATATGTTGTTACAACGGTAATCGCTAAACCAATAACAGCAAGCCATCTTGCGCCAAACTTATCAAACAGACGTCCTGTAATCGGAGACATAATCCCCATTACAATTCCCCCTGGCAGTAACAGCAAGCCTGAAAGAAACGGTGAAAAACCGCGTACGTTTTGCATATAAATCGGCATTAAAATCATACCTGAAAACATTGCCATTGTCACAATCACGTTAATGATTGTTGTTAATGTGAACATACGGTAACGGAAAATACGGAATTCAAGAAGCGGCTGATCGATTTTTAACTGACGGAAAATAAAGAACAGAATTGAAATACCGCCTACAATGAACATGGCTAATACTTCAGTGCTGGTCCAGCCCTTTGTACCGCCCGTAGCGAACGCATAAAGCAAGCCGCCAAATCCAATTGTTGACAAAATAACGCCAAGCACATCTAGCTTAGGTCGGCTTGTTTCTGTCACGTTTTTCACTAAAATAATAGCCGCAATTACGTTAATAAGTGCAATTGGAAACATCATAAAGAATAAAACGCGCCATGAGTAGTGCTCAACTATTAAACCAGAAAGCGTCGGCCCTACTGCCGG
>NZ_JBFULJ010000195.1:0-5770 GCF_056400385.1 Priestia sp. P5_B4 | reverse complement strand
TACTAAACCAGTACGCTTTAAAATTTCTCCTCTTCCGTGCTCGCCTTTTGTTTTGATTAATTCAACGCCTTCAAAAACCGTGTTTTGCGTAAGTACTTCTACATTTTTAAAACCAGCTTCTTTTACTGCTGCGGCATCTTCTTCATTTTGAACGAACATTTTGATATTGTTTGGCAACGCCTGTTTAGCGGCATCGTCAAAATGGTCTAAATGGAGGTGAGTGACAATAACCGCATCTACATCAGCAATAATTTCTTCAACGGATATCGGTAAGTTCACTAAAGGGTTGTTTTGATCTTGTCTGATCGAATTTGGAAAAGGAGGGTACGTACCTTTTTCTGCTAACATAGGATCAATTAAAAACGTTTTTCCTCCGTATTCAACAATTAGAGTAGCGTTACGAATATGTGTAATCTTCATCTGTATCTCTCCTTTTTTTGATCTACATATAGTTTATAGGATGCTCTAGTTGCAAATACATAGATAAAATCAAGTCTTTTACCACTTTCACTTGATAAATGAAAGAATAGTAATCAAAAGCAAAAAGAACCGAAACAGTGCTGTTTAGGTTCTTTTTAGGGTTTCTTTTATCTCTTTATATATACGTACTTGGTTGCGGCCATGTTGTTTGGCAGCGTACAGGGCGATATCTGCTTTATTCAACAGCTCATCTAACGTTTCATTTTCTTGTTTTTTCGCTTGTGCTACTCCAAGACTCAGCGTAACAGAAATGGTTTTTTCATTAATCAGTAAGGGCTGAGTCTCGACGTGACGGCGAATTTGGTTGGCAAGCGTTTCGCCTTCGGATATAGTATAGCCCTTTAGCGCGAGTACAAATTCTTCACCGCCGTACCGAGCAAAAAGGGCTCCTTGCGGTAATACGGACTGACAGGCTTTTACGACATGTACAAGCACCTGATCGCCGGTATAATGACCATACGTATCGTTCACTTTTTTAAAATAATCAATATCAAGTAAAAGAAGCGTAAAAGAAGATGCAGACTTTTTTGCTTCATCGAATGCTTGCTTGCTGTGTTGAAAAAATGCTCTGCGATTATAAATTTGCGTCAGCTCATCGTAATAAGCTTGATTTTCAAGCTTTAGCTGAAGTCTTTTTAGCTCTGTGATATCTGTAAAAATAAGCAGCAAGCCGTGACTGTTGTTAGCATACTGCAAAGGAGAGGTGCGAACTTGATACGTATACTGAGATTGATCCCCAGAAAAAAGCTGCAGCTCTTGACTGCTGTTTTTATTTTCGAATGTAAAAGGAAATGAACTGCCCGATAGAGTGAACCAAATATCAGCAAACCGTTTTCCAAACATCGCTTTTTTCAGCTGCGGAAACATGTTCTTCGACGCTAAGTTAAATTCAATTAATCTGTAAGCTTCATCAAGCACGATAACACCGTCATTGATGCTGTTAAATATCGCATCTTTCGCAACGGGCATGACTGTAAACATACGCGATGAGTTAATGGACCATAAATATAAAAAAGAAGAAACCCATAAAACCATCGGAACTGGATCAATTCCCTGCGGCGTAAAGCCCATTAAATAGACAAAAGCTGTGACAATAGGGACTAATTGCCCGACCATTAATGCAATTAACTGCAGGCGGTAAGCTTTGGCTGTTTCTTTCCAGCGGTAAATGGCAAGCAACAAAGCAACGAACATAGACGAAAAGATGAACATGCCGTGAATCGTGTACCATGGTCCAATTTCTTGATGAATGTAAGGAGCACCTAAAACTGGGTCAATTTCAAACACTCGGTAATGAAGGTGATGCCAGTCATTTGTTGCGACCACGATCAAACTAATAAAAGGAATGATAAAAAGCGCAAAAATATGTTTTTTCCTTACCTTTATGCCGACATACTGCATAACAAACAGCAGTCCTGCAGGAGGTGAAAAAGGCATGCCCACGTATTGAATAACGGTCCAAAATTTCATTTCCTCAAGGTTAACGGATAGTAAGCTAAAGGCCGCACCCATACAATAAATAGCGGTGAAACCTGTATGAAGAATAAATAAATGCGCAATATTGCTGTAGTGGTGACGCTTAATAAATACGTAAAAACACAAGTATAAATTAAGAACACCAGACGTACAGATAAGCGTTATATAAGCGGTTAAATCTAAATTCACAATTGTATCCCTCATTAAGAAAGCATTTTTAGTTAAATGTAGCACAGTTGAAATAAAATGTGGATATTTTATGTAGGAAATTAGTAGTGTTGGAGATAGTAGAGGGACTATAAGGATAGGTCAGGATGATGAAAAAATGGTGCCTAAACAACAAGTAATTGAAACGAACGGAGAAGATTTATCTTCATCTCCAAAAGTCAAAGTTTCTCAGTGAAAAACACATGCCTGAAAACACGAGATGTTCCTTCATCTGCGTTTCTTCAGGCATATTTTTATTGTGAGTCTAATTAAATTTTACAAAGGTGTCACCTGCATTTTTTTCTGTCTGAAAAAGACCCAATCTGTAAAACCTATTTCTTTAAGGCGCTTTTTTACTAGTTCAAAGTCGTCGCCAATGCGCTCCGGGTCATGGGCATCGGAACCAAATGTAATGCGTACCCCGTAGTGCAGGGCTCTTTCCAAAATATCATCTGCAGGATACCAGCCTCCGCAGTCTTTGGTTTTGCCTGATGTATTCACTTCTATGGCAATGTCATGTGCTGAAATCACTTTTAGCGTTTGATCAATAACAGCTGTCTGAATAGAAGAAAAAGAAGGATAGAATCCTTTCATGGCATCAATATGTCCAAGGATCTGAAACATTCTGCTCCGGGCAGATTCTTCGATCAATTGATAATACGTTTCTTTCGTGCGCTGCTTTTCTTGCTGAGAAAGGCCTTCCCAGCGCGTTTTATGAAAGATGCTGACTTCATCAACTTGATGGACAGAGCCGATTATGTAGTCAAACGGATATTTTTCATAGTAGCTACGATATATCTCCGCATGCTCGGGAAAGAAATCAGACTCTACGCCTAACAGCACTTCAATTTTTTCTTTATAGTCTTCTTTTAGTTTCAAAATCTCAGCTACATATCCGGAGAATGCGCTTTTTCCCATCGCAATGTGAGGATGCGGCTGGTCTTCTTCGCTCCCAAAATAAGGAGAATGATCCGAAATCCCAATGATATCAAAGCCTTTATCAATAGATGCCTCTATATAATCTCGAATCGTTCCGCGAGCATGTCCGCATCGGTCGTGATGGGTATGAAAATCAAATTTTAAATCAGCGTTCATTTTTCATCACCTCTGTTACCTTTTTATGTAGTGTATAAAATATTCTACAAAGAAACAAAGTATCCCCCGTAGAAATGGATGAAGAGAATATTTCTTGGCTTGCTGGTGAGTCATCTACTAAAAAGATTGTACAGAAAGAGGTTATTTTATTTAATTTGCTGCAAAAATTGACATGGAATTCATACCAAAAGTTACATTTGATTCGGCAAGCTAAAACGCATATACTACTCATACACGATCTGAAATAACGTTCAGGTAATCGCTGCATCATTTGATGTAGAGGAAAGTCCATGCTCGCACGGTGCTGAGATGTCCGTAGTGTTCGTGCCTAGTGAAAAAATAAGCTAGGGCAGCTTGGCTTATAGCTTAGCTGACGGCGGGAAAAACCACCTAAGTCTTCGGATATGGTCGAGTATCCCTGAAAGTGCCACAGTGACGAAGCTTTGCTGGAAACAGCAAAGGTGGAACGCGGTAAACCCCACGAGCGAGAAACCCAAACAATGGTAGGGGAACTGTCTCTAAGGAATCAAACGGAGAGACGGACGGTTACMTGTGTAATCGTAGATAGATGATTACCGCCTGAGTACGAGAGTAAAATCGTTTGCAGTACAAAGGTACAAAACATGGCTTATCGAACGTTGTTGAAACAGAGACTGATTGTAAAATACGTAACCAAAACAAACCAATGAGGTTTGTTTTTTTATTTGTTATTTTTCAAATCATAGCCGACTCATTGATAGAGTGCTTGAATTTTCTTAACTATAGTATGAGAATTCAAGGTATATGGAAATACATATTGTCTAAATTGCGGTATAGTTTACTTGTACTTACTAAATACGGGGAAAGGGAGAATATTTATGATTAAAAAAATGGAGCATAYAGCAATTATTGTTGGAAATATGGATGAGACGATTCACTACTACGGAGATATGTTTGGCTTTAAAGTTCGCCTTCAAGGATCTAACGAGAAAAGAGAGATGGCTTTTTTGTATCTTGAAGAACAGCCGGGTATGGAAATTGAGCTCATTCGAGATATTGATCCGATTGGCGAGTATAACAAAAGCGGGATTGTTAACCACCTTGCCTTTACGGTAGAGGATATAAATAAGACGATTCAACATTATAAGAGCAAAGGAATTGAATTTTTATCATCTGAGCCTCAGCCAACGCTTGAAGGCGGCCGTATGATTTTATTTCACGGACCTAATGATGAGTTGTTGCAGTTAGTAGAACGGGTTAAACTCTAAAAAAGTCTACTTTAAAGGGGTACATACAAGAAAGAATGTGTTTTACATTCTCAAAAAAGACCTTTCTTTTATGGTGAGAGAAAGGTCTTTTTGATGTGTAGTTACTATGATATCTTAGTTAGCTTTTTAATAACTTTCCTTACGTTTCATACCAAATCCTTCTTTCTGCTAGATAATGATGAGTATAAAATTTTAATAAGTGCCGTATACAGCAATCGTCAAGATGAACTAAAAACATCCTCGAGTATGTTTCCATTTTTTATAGTAACACCCTCTATTTATAATGTATAATTCATTATAATCATATTTTTCATACATCTATGTAATGAATAGAACGGTTAATAAGGAGATGGTACAAAGTGGAGTGGCAGCAGTTTAAATATTTTCAAACGCTAGCACGTACGCAGCATATGACACGCGCAGCAGAAGAACTGTTAATTACGCAGCCTGCGCTCAGTCGTTCAATTGCTCGTTTTGAAGAAGAGGTAGGAGCACCTCTATTTGACCGGCAAGGACGTTCCATTCAATTAAACCAATATGGCAAAGTTTTTTTAAAGCGTGTAGATAACATAATGAAAGAATTTGATAAAGGACAAGAGGAAATTCAAGCGCTGCTAGATCCTGAAAAAGGGCAGGTGTCACTTGGGTTTTTACATACGCTCAGCACAGATTTGATTCCAGATTTAATCGCGTCGTTTCGCAGCTTATATCCTAAGGTGAATTTTCAGCTGAGGCAAAGTCCTTCTCACGTTCTTCTTGAGCAGCTGCAGCTCGGTGAACTGGATCTTTGTTTGATTGCGCCTATGGAAGAGAAATCGGTCATTAAGTGGCAGCATCTTTGGAATGAAGAGCTGTTTGTGATCGTACCGAAAAATCATCAGTATGCTGATCGTGAAAGTATCCCACTAGAAGAAATTGCTGAAGAATCATTTATTCACTTAAAAGAAGGTTTTTCTCTTCGTCTTACGTTTGAGCAGTTATTTGAAGAGACAGGGGTAAAGCCTCACATCATGTTTGAAGGAGAGGAAGCTGATACCGTAGCGGGACTTGTAGGAGCCGGCTTAGGAATTTCTATCCTTCCAGATTTACACGGAATCGATCAAAGTAAAATAGTGAAAATCCCATTAGCTAAAGCCAACTGCCACCGAGTAATTGGACTAGCATGGATTGAAGGAAGATATCTATCACCGGCTGTTAAACAGTTTAGAAACTTTGTTTTACATAAATTTAATGACCAGAAATAAAGGTGTTTCGTAGCCTAGATT
>NZ_JBFULJ010000194.1:0-5786 GCF_056400385.1 Priestia sp. P5_B4 | reverse complement strand
AGTCATGACTGGAGTTGGGCGTACAGGCGTGATGTTTGCGTATGAGCACTGGGGAGTTAAACCAGACATCATGACGCTTGGAAAAGGAGTGGGAGCAGGATATACACCAATAGCCGTTACGTTAGCTAGCAGCAAAACGATTGAACCTATCATGAACGGATCCAAATTAATTATGAGCGGACATACGCTAAGCGCTAATCCGCTGTCATCCGCTGTAGGGATAGCTGTTTTAACCTATATTGAAAAGCATGATCTTGTTCAAGAAGCAGCGCTGAAAGGAGACTATTTAGTAGGGGAATTGAAGAAGCTTCAACTTCTTTACCCTATCATTGGTGATATACGTGGCAAAGGCTTACTAGTTGGTCTTGAGCTTGTGCAAAATCCAAAGACGAAGGAGCCTTTTTCATCTTCGGAAAATATGACGGCACGCGTAATAAGTAAAGCCCAAAAAAATGGTCTTCTCCTTTATCCTTCACARGCAGGAACAGACGGAGTAGAAGGAGACGGTATTATTATTGCGCCACCATTTACGATTACTCATCGTCAGCTTGATGAAGCGGTCGATCTGCTTTCGAAAACATTGCATGAAGTGCAAAATGAAAAACAGAGAAATGAGGTGAAATGAGTGACAAAGGTCGAAAACTCATTTCAAAAGATCACAACTGTGGAACAAGCGATTGAATACGTGGATCATGCGGCTACGCTGATGATAGGAGGATTTGGAGGAGTAGGCAGCCCGCCTTCTCTCATTGATGGTCTGATTGAAAGCGGAAAATCAAATTTTACATTGATATGTAATGATTCAGGCTTTCCTCATATTGGTGCGGGAAAATTGGTAAGCCAAGGAAGAATTCAAAAGCTGATTGCTTCTCATATTGGGTCGAACCCAGTGGCTGGAACGCTGATGACAGAAGAAAAGCTGGAAGTTGAGTTTTCTCCTCAAGGAACGCTTGCTGAACGGATTCGAGCGGGAGGAGTTGGACTCGGAGGAGTACTGATTGATGTAGGAATAGAAAATGACATTATTCAATTTGGAAAAGAAAAAGTGGAAGTAGACGGCAAGACATTTTTAGTGGAAAAGCCGCTCACAGCCGACGTTGCTTTTGTGTATGCAAAAAAAGCAGATCCATTCGGCAACTTGCTTTATGATAAAAGCGCTCGAAACACTAATCCGTTAATGGCAATGGCAGGTCGTATAACTATCGCTGAAGTGGATGAAATTGTTCCTCTTGGGGACATTGACCCAGAGAACGTGATGACGTCAGGTGTATTTGTGGATTATATTGTCCCTTCAAAAGGAGTGAATTGGAAATGGGTTTGGGAATAGATATTCGTCATCGTATTGCAAAACGTGCTGCGGCTGAAATTCAAAACGGCATGATTGTTAATTTAGGGATTGGCATTCCTTCTCTTATTCCTAATTATGTGCCAAGCGCTGTTCATGTGATGTTTCATGCTGAAAATGGAATTTTAGGGTTAGGATCTTCCCCTCCTTTAGGTGAAGAAGATGAGAATGTTTGTAATGCAGCAGGCTATCCAACAACTACCGTTCAAGGGGCTTCATACTGTGACAGTGCTACAGCCTTCGCGATGATTCGAAAAGGATACGTCGATATGACCATTCTTGGTGCGTTGGAAGTGAGTGAAAAAGGGGATTTAGCTAATTGGATTGTGCCAGGTAAGCGAGTTCCTGGGATGGGAGGAGCGATGGAATTAGCTCAAAAAGCGAAAAAAGTCATTGTGCTAATGAATCATACGAGCAAGACAGGAGAACCGAAGCTGGTTAAGACGTGCTCTTTACCTCTGACTGCTTCGGGCTGCGTGGGATTAGTTATTACAGATCGGGCGGTTTTTAAAGTAGAAAAAGATGCGCTTCTTCTAACAGAGTTAATGTCTCCTTATACTGTAGAGGATATTTTGAGTTCAACAGAAGCGACAGTTCGCCTGAGTGATCAATTGATTACGATACCATAAGGAGGACCCTTACATGAACATACAGCAATCTATTCATAACTGGATGACAGAGCATCGTCAAAGTGCAGTGCGTTTACTCAAGCGTTTCGTAGAAGAAGCAAGCGTACAAGGTTCTGAAAAGCATGCGCAGGCAATTGTTATTGAACGCCTTCGACAGCTGCAGTTAGATATTGATATATGGGAACCGGACGAAAAAATACTTCGCAGCCATGAAGCTTTTGCCTCCAACCGTTCTACTTTTCGAGACAGTCCGAATGTGGTAGGCGTTTTAAAAGGGAAAGGCGGAGGGAAATCCATTATTTTGAATGGGCACATTGATGTAGTGCCACCCGGAGATCTTTCACAGTGGACGGAAGACCCTTATACGGCTGTTGTAAAAGATGGAAACTTATATGGACGCGGAGCAACGGATATGAAAGGAGGAAATGTGTCGTTACTCTTAGCTATTCAAGCGTTGAAAGAGCTAGATATTTCACTAAAAGGAGATGTTATTTTTCAAAGCGTAGTAGAAGAGGAAAGCGGAGGGGCAGGAACACTTTCCTGTGTACTTAGAGGGTATAAAGCAGATGGTGCCATCATTCCAGAACCAACCAACATGAAGATCTTCCCTAAACAGCAAGGCTCCATGTGGTTTCGAGTGACCGTGCATGGAGTAGCAGCACATGGAGGGACTCGGTATGAAGGCGTGAGTGCGATTGAAAAAGCAGCTGTTGTGCTTAAACATATTGAGGGTCTTGAAAAAGAGAGAAACAGCCGAATTACCGATCCGCTCTATAATAAAATCCCTATTCCCGTGCCGATTAATATCGGAAATATACAAGGCGGAACGTGGCCTTCTTCAGTCGCTGATCAAGTAATATTAGAAGGCAGGATAGGAGTTGCTCCGCATGAAAAAATGAAAAATGTCAGAGCAGAAATGAAATCCTGGCTTGAACTTTTGGCTCAGCGTGATGAGTGGTTTGCTGAGCACCCTGTCGACTTGGAATGGTTTGGGGCCCACTGGCTTCCCGGTGAAATTGAATTGGAGCATCCGCTTATGACCTCTCTTTCGTCCTCTTTTTATCAAGTGAAACAGAATCAGCCGATCATTGAAGCATCTCCTTGGGGAACGGACGGAGGGATACTGTCACAAGTAGGGGATATTCCAACAGTTGTTTTTGGACCGGGAGTAACAGAAGTGGCCCACTTTCCGAATGAGTATATTTGTATTCAAACGATGCTTGACGCAGCGGAAATTATTGCTCTCACTGTAGCAGACTGGTGCAGTATTGCGGACTAAGCTAAAAAGGGAGAGGATACAAACAAATGGGGAAACAAGAAAATATTTGTCAGCCAACCTTTGCTATGACTCTTTTTTTAGATGAATATAACAAGCGTCTGAGAGTAGATGATTACCGGGGAAATGTAAACGATATTTACAGCTATATATATAAAGAAATTGATAAGAAAACGTACGAAAAGTGGAYTATAAAAGCACGTGCTGAACATCTGTTGGACTGGATAAGCTTGGGATTTTCTTTAGAAGCAACTGTTCCCTACTATTTTAACGGAAGCGACGCGTATCTTTTATGCTACTATACGTCTCAATCCCGCCGAGACAGCGGGGAGACGTTAAAAGAAACAGAGCTGCTTCAAGATGTGTTGAATTTGCCGACATCTGATTATTCTTCTTTATCGAATCAACTGATCATGCGCCAAGCCATTTCATCTGACGCTAAACAACTTTCTCAGCTCTACCGTCAAATCTTCACAGTGTATCCTACTCCCCTCTACGAAGAAGAGTATCTCTCTAATTTGCTTCAAGAAGATAGCTTGTTTTATATCATAGTTGACAAGAACGATATCGTTAGCGCTGCTTCTGCTGAAATTGACTATGTCTATCACAATGCTGAACTAACGGATTGTGCGACTCTCCCTGCTTACCGAAAGTATGGATTCATGAAGCATTTATTAAACGCACTAGAGGCGGAGCTAAAACAGCGGCATATTTTTTGTGTATACACAATAGCGAGAGCGCTTTCATTCGGGATGAACGCCGCCTTTCAGCAGCTTGGCTATACCTATACGGGAAGGTTAACGAATAATTGTTACATTTATAAATCGTTAGAAGATATGAACGTATGGGTGAAGGATCTGTCAAAAAGTAAAGGGTGAGAAATAATTAACCAATTTATGGGCTGTAACATATAACAATAGTAAATCTTCATAAAGGAGCGATTGTATGTTATATGATTTATATAAGCCGTCCCGGCACTGGAAAGATATTGAGTTATGGAAAGATGTTCCTGAAGAAAAATGGAATGACTGGATTTGGCAATTAACAAACACAATTCGAACGTTAGATGATTTAAAAAAGGTTATTAACTTAACTCCTGAAGAAGAAGAAGGAGTACGCATTTCAACCAAAACCATTCCGCTCAATATTACGCCTTACTATGCATCTTTGATGAATCCAGATGATCCTCGCTGCCCCGTCCGTATGCAGTCTGTTCCGGTTGGCAAAGAACTTCATAAAACAAAATATGATCTAGAAGATCCCCTAGATGAAGACGAAGATTCTCCAGTGCCAGGGTTGACTCATCGCTATCCTGATCGCGTTTTGTTCTTAGTCACCAATCAATGTTCCATGTACTGCAGGTACTGTACTCGAAGAAGGTTTTCAGGACAAATCGGAATGGGCGTTCCAAAAAAGCAGTTAGATGCTGCGATTGCTTATATCGCCAAAACACCTGAAGTACGAGATGTACTCATTTCAGGAGGTGATGGCTTGCTGATTAATGACAACATTTTAGAATATATTTTGAAGAATTTACGAGCTATTCCCCATGTGGAAATTATTCGGATTGGCACAAGAGCACCCGTTGTGTTTCCACAGCGAATAACAGAAAATTTATGTACCATTTTAAGGAGATATCATCCAGTATGGTTAAATACTCACTTTAATACATCCATTGAAATTACGGAAGAGACAAAAAAAGCATGTGAAATGCTTGTCGATGCAGGCGTTCCAGTTGGCAATCAAGCGGTTATTTTAGCTGGGATTAATGACAGCGTAGCTATCATGAAAAAGCTTATGCACGATTTAGTGAAAATACGCGTTCGTCCTTACTATATTTATCAATGTGATTTGTCAGAGGGAATTGGGCATTTCCGCGCACCTGTTTCCAAAGGGCTTGAAATTATGGAAGGGCTGCGAGGTCATACGTCTGGCTATGCTGTTCCAACGTTTGTTATTGATGCGCCAGGAGGAGGAGGAAAGATTGCAGTTCAGCCAAACTATATTATTAGTCAAAGCGCAAGTAAAGTTGTTCTGCGAAACTTTGAAGGAGTGATTACGACGTATCCGGAGCCAGAAAGCTATGTGCCTGGGCGTGCAGATGATTATTTTCGAGCTGTTTATCCAGCATCGGATGCTAAAGATTCTTCCATCGGCATCTCGGGTCTTATGAATGATGCTCAATTCAACCTTGTACCGGAAGGGTTAGGGAGAGTAAAAAGACGTAAAACATATGAAAGTGACAGTGCTCACGAAAGTCTAAAAGATAAACGTGAAAAAAGAGATGAATTAAAAGATAAAAAGTTTAAAGCTCAATTGAAAAAAGACGTTAAAAGCGACGATGCTCCATCATCTTAAGGAGGTCCTGTAATATGACTGTTCAATGCGCATGGTGCGAAGAAGAAAAAGCGGTAGAAACAACCAATACCGCATACTGGGAATTGCCAGATGGAACGAGAAGTATTGAAATTACTCATATGCCATGTATCAGCTGTTCAGGTTGCGGGATGTCATATCAAGAAGAAGAGATCATAGA
>NZ_JBFULJ010000193.1:0-5788 GCF_056400385.1 Priestia sp. P5_B4 | reverse complement strand
CAGTCCCAAGCTGTTTTTAATGAATCAACGATATAGTTAGCTACTTCTTCAATATCTAAATTATCAGTTTCAACTTTCGAATGGTGATTGGAATAGATAGCTTGACGATCGTAAAATAGCTTTTCAATATCTTCTAAGCTTCTTCCTTGTAAAACAGGGCGGCTATCAATAATTAAACTAATGCGTTCTTTCCAAGAATCCCAAGATAAATCTAAAAAGAATACGATGCAGTTAGATAAACAAATCTCTTGAATTTCTTCTTGTAAAAAAGCGCCTCCCCCTAAAGAAATGATTTTTAAACGCTGCTGTGAAAGTCGATTTATTACTTCTTTTTCTTTTTGTCTGAAGAAAGTTTCACCGTGCTCTTTAAAAATCTGAGAAGTAGGCATATTAAATTCTCTTTCGATTTCTTGATCTATATCAACAAAATCTCTATACAATTTTTTGGCAACCATTTCTCCAATAGTTGTTTTTCCTACCCCCATAAAGCCGATAAATACAATACTTTTCTCTCTAAGAGATATGTCGTTATATGCCATTTTTAAGCCTCTTTCTGATTTTTAAATACAAATCGGATGTTATAGTAAATACTGAAATTATAATATAAATCCTTTAGTTTGTAAAAGCTACTATTCTTCTCTGAAATAAACCGGAAATTATTTTTTAGGATGCATGGAAAGATACACCCGAGTATCTTTTTTGCGCTCGTACTTTGGATTAGCGCTTCGCGTATATTCTTTTGACTGATGTTCTATATGGTAGTTCTGTTCAAACTGTTTGATTGCTTCATTAATTTCTTCTTGTTTTCCCATTAATCTTACTTGCAGCATTGTAACGTCTCCTTCCATATACTTTGCTTTTTGACTATATCATGAAATGAAAAAGAAGTAATTTTATTTTTGTTGACGAACCTGTATATACAGGTTAGAATAAAAATATAAAACTTGTATATACAGGTTTGTGGTGAGATTTATATGGGGGATAGGAAATACAGGAGTAAAATGAAAACGGAAACAAGGGGGAAAAGACATGAATCGAGAATCTGTTGAACGCATTGTAGAAGCCGTTGGCGGAAAAGGAAATATTTCTGCTGCAACGCATTGTGTAACGCGTCTTCGACTTGTTTTAAAAGATGAAGGTAAAGTCAATCAACGTATGCTAGATGAGCACGAATTAGTAAAAGGATCTTTTTCTACAAACGGCCAGTTTCAAGTTGTTATTGGTCAAGGCACGGTTGATAAAGTATATAAAGAAATGGTGGCGCTTACAGGGATAGGTGAACTGTCAAAAGAGGAAGTGAAAAACGAAGCGGCTAAAAACTTGAATCCTCTGCAGCGCGCAATAAAAACATTAGCTGACATTTTTATTCCCATTTTACCGGCCATCGTAACCGCGGGTTTATTAATGGGAATAAATAATGTATTAACAGGAGCCGGAATTTTTTACGATGATAAATCAATCGTAGATGTTCATACACAGTGGAAAGACTTTGCGAGCATGATTAATTTAATTGCCAATACGGCTTTTGCCTTTTTGCCGGCTCTTATTGGATGGTCAGCTGTTACGCGTTTTGGAGGAAGCCCTTTATTTGGAATTGTCCTTGGGCTCATGCTGGTCCATCCTGATTTGCTAAATGCCTGGTCTTATGGAGAAGCATTAAAAAAAGGGAGCATCGATACGTGGAATTTATTTGGTCTGCACGTTGAGAAAGTTGGCTATCAAGGGCAGGTTTTACCTGTGTTAGCTGCTTCGTTTGTGTTAGCAAAAATCGAATTGTTTTTACGAAAACGAATACCGGATGGTTTTCAGCTTTTAATTGTAGCGCCTGTAGCTCTTTTAGTAACAGGGTTTCTCGCTTTTATTGTGATTGGTCCGATTACATTTGCAATAGGAAATGTGATTACAGGTGCAGTTGTATGGCTGTTTAAAACGGCTCCATTTATTGGAGGACTTGTATACGGCGGCTTATATGCTCCCCTTGTTATTACGGGCATGCACCATACATTTTTAGCCGTAGATTTACAGCTGATTGGAAGTGTCGGAAGTACGTTCTTATGGCCAATGGTAGCATTATCTAATATTGCACAAGGCTCTGCGGCTTTTGCGATAATGATTCTTTCAAAAAATGATGAGAAATTAAAAGGACTGTCTTTAACGTCAGGGATTTCAGCATGGCTTGGCATTACGGAACCTGCAATGTTTGGTGTGAATTTACGCTTTAGATTTGCTTTTATTTCTGCAGTGATTGGTTCAGCTATTGCAGGGGTCGTCATATCCGTGGCGGGAGTGAAAGCAGCATCGGTGGGAATTGGGGGTATCCCTGCTCCGTTATCAATTGTTCCACAGAGCTGGCCAGCTTTTATTATTGGAATGGTAATCGTAATTGTGGTGCCGTTTCTTTTAACGTTAACGCTTGGAAAGCTTCAGAAAAAATCAACCGTTACATCAACTGTCGCGGCTACAGAATCGTTTCAACATAATCCAAAGAATTAAATGGTGGTGTTAAAAATGCAAGAACCTTGGTGGAAAAAATCGGTTGTCTATCAAATTTATCCTAAAAGCTTTTACGATACGACTGGCAACGGCTTGGGTGATATAGCTGGTATTATTGAAAAGCTAGATTATTTGAAAAAGCTTGGCGTAGACGTTGTGTGGTTAACGCCAATTTATAAATCGCCGCAGCGGGATAATGGATATGATATAAGTGATTATTTTGTTATTCAAGAAGAATACGGAACAATGGAGGACTTCGATCGTTTAATAACAGAAGCGCATAAGCGGGATCTTAAAATCATCATGGATATTGTCGTTAATCATACGTCAACTGAACATAAATGGTTTCAAGAAGCTAAAAAATCGAAAGATAACCCGTACAGAGATTTTTATATTTGGAAAGATCAAAAAGAAGATGGAAGTGCTCCGACGAATTGGGTTTCAAAATTTGGAGGTTCGGCGTGGGAGCATGATAAGCTGACAGAACAATCCTATCTGCATTTGTTTGATGTCACGCAAGCGGATTTGAACTGGGAAAATGAGCGTGTGCGCCGCAGCGTGTACGATATGATGACGTTTTGGTTTGAAAAAGGAGTAGATGGATTTCGTCTGGACGTTATTAACTTAATTTCAAAAGATCAGCGCTTTTTAGATGATGATGGTTCTATCGCGCCAGGAGATGGACGGAAATTTTATACCGACGGTCCTCGCGTTCACGAATATATGCGAGAAATGAATCAAGAAGTTTTTTCAAAATACGATAGCATGACCGTTGGGGAAATGTCGTCGACAACTGTTGACCACTGTATTCAATATTCTCATCCGGACCGGGGCGAGCTTAGCATGACGTTTAATTTTCATCATTTGAAAGTCGATTACCCAAACGGAGAAAAGTGGGCGCTAGCAGATTTTGATTTTATTAAATTAAAAGAGATTCTATCAACTTGGCAAACGGAGATGAATAAAGGAGGGGGATGGAATGCACTATTTTGGTGCAACCATGATCAGCCTCGCGTTGTTTCCCGCTATGGAAACGATGAACTCTATCATAATAAATCTGCCAAAATGCTCGCTGCAACGATTCATCTGATGCAGGGAACACCTTATATTTATCAAGGGGAAGAAATAGGGATGACAAACCCGAAGTTTTCCTCTATTGATGAATATAGAGATGTGGAGTCATTAAATGTGTATGAGATAAAACGTGCACAAGGAATGAACGAAAATGAAATTTTGGAGATTTTAAAACATAAATCAAGAGATAATTCCCGTACACCGGTGCAATGGAGCGATGAGCCAAATGCAGGTTTTACAAAAGGAAAGCCGTGGATTAATCCAGCCGATAACTACCGTGAAATTAATGTGGAAAAAGCGTTAGATGATGAAGATTCAATTTTTTATTTTTATCAAAAGCTTATTGCACTGCGCAAGCAGTACGAGATTATCACCTATGGAAACTATGAATTGATTCTTGGAGAAGACGAGCAGATTTTTGCTTATATYCGAAATGGAGCAGATGAAAAGCTGTTGGTTATAAACAATTTCTACGGCAGCGAAACGACTTTTAAACTGCCAGAAAATCTAACTCTTGAAGAATATCATAGTGAAATATTGCTGTCTAACTACGAAGATTCATCAAAGGAATTCAAGCAAGTCTTCCTTCGGCCGTATGAATCAATCGTGTATCATTTAAAAAAATAGAGAAAAAGTAAAAAGAACGATGGGTGACAATCTATCGTTCTTTTTATACAATTGGGTATATATAGAAAGTAAAATAGGTGATGGCAATTGAAAGAAAATAAATTTATCAGCATTTACGAACAGTTAGTCGATAAAATTAAACGCGGTGACTGGCGTCCTAATACAAAACTTCCTTCTGAAAATGAACTTGTTGAACAGTATCAAACGTCTCGTGAAACGATACGGAAAGCATTAAATTTACTTTCACAAAATGGGTACATTCAAAAAATGAAAGGAAAAGGCTCATTTGTATTGGACGTATCACGCTTTGATTTTCCAGTATCAGGACTTGTTAGCTTCAAAGAAGTAGTGGAAAAGCTGGGACATACATCGACCACTATTGTAAAAGAGTTTGAATTAGTGAAGGCCGATCAAGACCTGTGCACACAGCTTGGGGCGACGAAAAAAGATCTTATATGGAAAGTGGTTCGAGCGCGGGAAATCGATGGGGAGAAAATTATTTTAGATAAAGATTTTTTTCATAAAAAGTATGTTCCTCACCTCACAAAAGACATATGTAAAGGCTCTATTTATGAATACTTAGAAAAAGATCTTGGGCTGAAAATAAGCTTTGCCAAAAAAGAAATTTCCGTTGACGAGCTGACGGACGAAGATAAGTGTTACTTAGATTTAAAAGACTATGAACATATTGTGGTAGTAAGAAACTATGTGTATTTAGAAGATGCAAGTCTTTTTCAATATACGGAATCACGTCATCGTCTGGATAAGTTTCGTTTTGTAGATTTTGCCCGCAGAGGTATATAATGGTTCACTGCCTATAAGTTTTATCTTTTTGTTCATGTTTACAAAAAAACTGCTTTGGTATAAAAAACAAAGCAGTTTTTTTATGGGGAAAATTGAAAAAACGTGATCCTTTTGACGATAAAATTTTAAAAAGGTTGAATTTTTCTTTGGAGTTTGTTTTAGTAGAACATAAGATTATTTTATATTTATATAATGTTATCCATACAGGATAGGGATTTATTGTTCTTTTTTTTATTAGGTATATAAGAAATTATTATTCGAAAACAACAATTCCATTAGTAATTCTAATGAATGTATCTAACTACAGCATTAAAGGGAGCTGCTCAAACAATACTAAGTAAAAAAGGAGGAGACGGAATGAGTCACGATTATCGACTTTATCCTCTTGGTGACAGCGGCATTGTCGTTTCATTTGGAGACGAAATTAATTTCGGCATACATAAACGTATTCAGCAATTTACTGAGGTACTAGAGCAATCATTATGTAAGGGGATGATTGAATATGTGCCGGCTTTTACAACAGTTACAATTTATTATGACCCTTGGGTAATGAGTGAAAAAGGAAGAAGAAATCCTTACACAGCAATATCTACATATATTGAAGAGCTGCTTTTCCGCCAGGAAGAAAAATCTGAAGCGGTCGCTAGACAAATTGAAATTCCGGTGTGTTACGGAGGAAAGTAC
Source organism: Priestia sp. P5_B4 (assembly GCF_056400385.1). Taxonomy (NCBI): domain Bacteria; kingdom Bacillati; phylum Bacillota; class Bacilli; order Caryophanales; family Bacillaceae; genus Priestia; species Priestia sp. P5_B4. Next base: position 106 of record NZ_JBFULJ010000193.1, on the reverse strand, counting down.
GGCCCGGACTTAGAGAGGGTAGCCGCTTTTCATTCATTAACGCCTGATGAAGTTATCTCCATTCATACAAATGGAGAATATTTGGTGTATATGCTAGGCTTTGCTC
>NZ_JBFULJ010000192.1:0-5798 GCF_056400385.1 Priestia sp. P5_B4 | reverse complement strand
ATATATATCTATGAATATTCACAACAAAGACCGCCCATTATGTATYAGTGTATAAGGCGGTCTTAACTGTATTCATGCTATATGTTTATGACAAAAATATCGACATTATTCTAACTCTTGCATAGGCCATATCATATACTTTTTATTTTATAGTTTATTATATGTTGTAACCTAAACTTTTTGCTAATTTTTATTAACAAAAAATGAATAAATTTTTTCAATGCGTCAATCCTTATACAAAGGAGTGTGTTCATATGCCTAAAATAACCAAAAAGAGCAAACTTGGAAAGTACTTAATGGAAAAAGGATATACTCAAACTGAGTTCGTTAAAATAACTAATATAAATAGACTAACAGTTAGTAAAATTTTTAATGACTCAAACTATATCCCATCCGGTTCTACGATAAAGAAAGTTATGAATCTCCTGAAGAAACATGATTCAAAACTAAAGGCAGAGGATTTTTTTAATATATAAAAAGGCACAATTACATATGTTTACCTATTATCCCCGATAATTAAAAGAAATGACCCTCTATGCTAATAAGTAGAAGGTCATTAATCTGTGCCTGCCTGTCACTAGTCAACCCTCGGAAGGTGACATCTCTATTCTTATCCAAAATAAACTCAATCTAAACTGTCTATATAAACATATATCTTTATTTCTAGTTAACATAAAACCATTTTAAGGAAGCAAGAAAGCAAAAGAACCCTTACAGGTAAAAGGGTTCTCTTGTGGGTGCCTTTAATCGGATATGCAGCTTTTTATACATCTTTGATATGACGGTGATTTCTCCAGGTGTGTGTGAAGAAAAGGCGTATAAAAAGACTACTTTTTATACATATGTCGATTCATCCAAAAATAGCCATTATGGCAAAAATGTGCTATTGTTTACTTGCGGTTATATTTTGGTACTTTATAATTAGCAGTCCTAATAAAAAGCTATCTCATTCTACGAGATAGCTTTTTACTTTTATCTTTTACAGCATGCTTTCGGGTAAGAAATCCAAAGAAAAAATTAGAATAATAAGAGCCAAAAGAAAAGAAATAAGATTAATCCACCATTTATTTTTTGATTTAATACCCCAAATGCCAACTGTTATCACAAATAAATATTTTGCAACAGTCTCATTTACATTCATTACTTCAGGGAGAAAAACACTTGCTAAATAAAGACAAACAGCTATTATTAAAGAATTTCTAATTACGATTAACAAAATAAGTATCCTCCGTAAAACCTATCTTTTGTAATATTTTACCGCACCCTTAATAATAACTGAATTAGAAATTTTGCATACCCTAGAATAGCTTATGTTAAGTTAATTCTAATCTCACCAGAAGAATGAGCTGTTTTTGTTCTTGCTTCTTTTTGAGATTTTGCTGAACTCTTGTATTTCTCCATAAGTTCATGAATACTGGCTACTTGTATAATGCGGATGTGGTCAGAATTAACAGCATACCGAACAGGCGTAACCAAAATGACAGAAGGGAAGATCGCTGATCGGTCCTCAGGCTGCCAATGCAAGGCTTTCCACTGATCTGAAAAGAAGAACTCTTCATAAAGGTTAATCTTTTCCTGCATTTTCTGTTCGGAATACTGATTTCTCTGAATTTCAATCCAAAACGGAGATCCTTTAAAAATACAAAAGAGATCCGGTTCAATTCCTCCTTTTCGTCCGGTGGGCTTATCTTCAACAATGACCTGTTTAGGTGTGCTATACGTACACATTTGCTTATAGACATCCAAGATAGAAAGGAAATGTAATATCTTTTGAGAGTTCTTTTTAATTTTGGCATCTACAGGTAAGTAGACCGTAGGAGAATACTGCTGTGTACGTTCAATTACCCCTAATCGATATAAACGTACCATCACACTATTACATGCATTTATAGGCGATTTAAGCTGTTTGAAGAATAGGTCAACTAAAGAGTCTCGATCCACGGCTCTAAATTGATGAATAAACGCTATGATGTCTTTATCACGTTGAGATAACCGGAAACTCATCGCTGCTCCTCCTTCTCTAATAAACCAAAAATAGACTGTGATACCACTTCTAGTTCTGGTTCAGTATCTTTCACACGTGTTTTATAAGGTGAAAGTATTTCCTTACAAGCTCCTTCATCTAAGAARWAGGCTTGAAACTCTTTYACYTCATCAATTTTAATTTTCATSCGCCCCCTGGCTGCGGCATCGATTTCTTCTGYGCCGATKACTCCGGCTACTTTYGCATTTATCGCATCGGCCTGCCTTCCAGAGATCCGAACCCGTAAGTTTGCTTTTAGTGCTGAATTCAACAAATCGGCATCGGGACGCTGCATGGCGATAATCGTATGAACACCTAACGCACGACCTTGACTCGCAAACTGTTGAATCATCTCTACAAGATCTGTTTCTCTCTTCACGATGGACATTTCATCAATTACCACAACGATACGAGGCAGCTTAAAAGGTAGCCTGCTGATATGTGTCACGCCATGCTCTAACAATAAATCGCCTCTTCGATACATTTCAGCTCGCAATAAAGCAAAAGGTTTTCTCATATCTTTGGCCTCAAAGCAAAGCGCATCCACATGCTCAACCCCATGAAATAGCCCCAAATCTGCTCGTTTAAGATCCACCAACACTAAGCGCAAGTCTTCAGGGGAGGCATATTTTACCCATGTTGTGAGGATCACACGCATGAGACTGCTTTTTCCTGCTCCAATTTCACCCGATATTAGCAAGGTTTCTAGATCCGCAAAGTCCCACGAAATGAAGTTTCCATAGATTTCTTGACCAATACAGACAGGCAGCTCCATCTTCTCAATGTGAGGATGGATTGTTTCATAATCATATTTAAGCATGGTAGGTAAGTCCTTGTGATGAACGGTAATACTAAAGTTTTTTAAGCTGCCATTCACTTCAATATTGCTGCCTAATACTTGTCGTAATGCCCATCTTTTTTTATTTAAAAGTTCAGGATCAATGCCATTAAGTAAAGAAAAGGCATACCGAGTATAGTTATTCTGGTGATCGATCTTATGAATTTTAGGAAATTGATAGGAGGTACGATCCCCATGCTTTATGACCCTATAAATTTCTGCTGTACGAAATGCTTTAATAAGCTTTCCACGCAATTTTAGTTTCTCAAACATCTAACCCCTCCTCAAAACATAAATGTCGCAAAGAAGTAAAGTAAGGCTCCATAAAAGGTAACGGGCAAGATAAACCGCATTACCTTTTCAAACTGACCGGCAAGATCCATCGCACCCCATCGATTTAATACCTGTTCAATGAAGGCAATTCCTAAAACAATCCCTCCTACGGTTAGAATGGTAGGATCAAGCATAGCAACTGGACTAAAAGGAACAAACGAATAAGCTTTAAAAGGACGAGGTTTTATTGAGAAGCTTAAAGAAGGTTTATGGAGGAAGTTTCGAAAGTCAAACCATTGTGTTTTTYTCATGTTGGTACCTWCTTTCATTCTTTTTATTTTTTCGCCTTTCAKGTCTCAGTTATTTCAGCTCAASRCATCCGGTCGCMCCCTTCGCCTCTTCGGCTCAGCTCCCTTACAGATTCCATAAACGGCTTCAAGAGGGTTATACAGCTTGTATTAACGGGGTAGCGATACTGAACTAGCTACTGATTAGTTAGTGAAGTCGTAATTCTTTAGATACTATGTAGCTACTGCAGTAWGSTTGCCTGTCCAKTCSAAAAATAAAAAAGAACCCTTACTGCAGTAGGTAAGGGRTAGSTGRTTATGTAAGAAGTAATGGGTTTTTATATGCTGCAGGTTGTCCCAGTTGGTTACCTTTTTCATGAAATGGACTAGAGGCTCTAAGTTGTCTATGTCTATACATCTAAAGAGAACATAAGAGGACAATTCCTTCATATAACCTTAATTGAAGCGAAGAACGATTTCATATACTCAATAAAAAATCTAAAGTTTTGCCGGTTATTGCTATCACTTATATAGAGTTGATTGTTTGTGAATGACATGCTGGTGCATCTCAATCCCTGTGATCTTGTAGTCGTATCATCAAATGATTTAACCTATCTGTATCTTTTTTAAAACACTTAAAAATACGAAGCATTACATGAAAGTTTTCTCCACCTCTAGAGGCTACCAGTTCATGTTCTTTCAATTTTTTCTCCACTTCATGTTCAAGCACTGTTACAACTTCTAATTCATCTACCTTGTTTAATGCAACTCTGCAAGCAAGTAATGCGATGCAATAGTGATATCCAATGCTATCGTAGCCACGAAAGCAGCTGTCGCCAAGCAACTTCAGCTCGTACGGTTGTATAATATTAATCACAACTTCTGTTATCTCTTTAGAGTCAGCAAATGGCGCCATACGTAAACAATGTTTGCGATTGAGTGGGGTAGTAGCAAATGATTTTATTTTTCGTATCAATTTCTTTAACAGCTCTTGATTTTCATCGCTTAGAGAGCTTTTTTTAGTTTCTAATATATCAACTATGTGTTCCATACTCATACTCCTTATAGCTCTTTATGATTAGATACTTTTCTTCATCCCACACTGGCGACATTCACGTAAGAAAACCCCACCTTTTACGGAACTTTTGAAGTAAGCTGAATTGCAATTATCACATCGACCACTAACCTTATCCGGAAATTCAGCATAGTCATACACTTTATCAAGATCGATTTCTTGCTGCTCTTTCTCTTCCATATTGATCACTCTTTTCTAATTCTCTTGTTTAAGTTAATTCATGTAGATAGTTTGGATATAGATATAAACTCTAATTTAATTATAATCCTAACAAAGGTTAAGGTGCATAAAGTTAAAATTCCCATAATTTCATAATTGTAGTAATATCTAATTACAAATATAGTTATTTAAGGGGATTGGAACTATGCAAAATACAAATGATTTTTCTACTAAAGAAAATAAAATTTATATTAAGGGTATTACATTAGGTGATAATGAAAGTTTAATTACTGCAAGGTTAGGTAATCCAAACAGTAAAGAAGAGGATGAAGCCRGAGATTTCGATTATTTACTAAAGTTTAATAATTTAATCATCGGTATTATTCAAAATACAGCTGGAGTTTTAATTATAGAAACTAGTAAAGACAGTTTTATTGATGAATTTAACGCAATTCAAATTGGAGAAAAATATAAAGATAAGCAGGATCGCTTATACCTTTATATTAGACAAAGTGAACAAGTGCTATTTTCACAAGAAAATGATAATGAAAATTTTAGAGCATATTTGACTTATAAAGATAATAATATTGATTTTTCACCTAATAATAGAAATCTCACGAAATTAAATTGATACGGTTAAGGGCAGCTAAGAGGCTGCCCTTTTTGACTTCTATTTCATCATGTACTATACAAAGCGTACATCAATTAGTTCACTTAACCTCATTTTGTTTTTTAATTCAAATACTTCATCGATAAAAATAAACAAATTCCCCAGGGAATCAACAAATTGGATGAATCCCTTTTCTGTAATACATTGTCCCTTTTTGTAGTATGTAAGATAAACTTGTTTATTTRTATGTARKGCTTCAATCAAKRTGAAATTRATTTGMTCCATTTGCTCTTCTGTTAAAAGAGGTTKAGGTACTTCTRSTTGYTTGTTTATRAYTTCCTGYAATCCTRTRTATTGYTCKGGCATACTSGCRAAYGGRCGCCATTTTTTCATTTTATCAAGACCTTTCTTTAAAAAATCTGTTGTTTTAATGGTTTTTATCGATGTATCTATGACTACATCGATAACCGATTTTCAAAATTAAGATTCATATGACTTCCTGTTGGCGCACAAATCGAAGACCAATTATAGAT
>NZ_JBFULJ010000191.1:0-5814 GCF_056400385.1 Priestia sp. P5_B4 | reverse complement strand
CTTTACAAGTTGAGTATTACAATATATTATTTGTGACTAGAATTTCAAGAATTTTTTGAGAAGGTGTGCGATGATGAAACAATTTGAGCAATCGGAACTATTAAAAAGTTTACCAAAACAATTTTTTGCATCACTTGTAGGCAAGGTAGGAAAAGTAATGGCCCAAGGTCACGACGTTATTAACTTAGGGCAGGGAAATCCTGATCAGCCTACTCCTTCACATATTGTAGAAACACTGCAAAAAGCAAGTGCTAATCCTATGCATCATAAATATTCTCCGTTTCGGGGGCACCAGTTTTTAAAAGAGGCCGTTGCGACTTTTTATAAACGAGAATATGGCGTTGATGTGGATCCTGAAAAAGAAGTAGCTATTTTGTTTGGCGGGAAAGGTGGACTTGTAGAAATCCCGCAGTGCTTATTAAACCCTGGAGATACGGTGCTGGTTCCGGATCCTGGGTATCCTGATTACTGGTCTGGAGTASAGCTTGCAAAAGCCAAGATGGAAGTGATGCCGCTCACGGCTGAAAATCATTTTCTACCCGTATACGAAGAGATAAGTGAACGTGCTAAAGAACAGGCAAAGCTCATGTTTTTAAACTATCCGAATAATCCTACTGGTGCAGTGGCAACGGCAGAATTTTTTGAAGACACCGTGGCGTTTGCTGCCAAGCACGATATTTGTGTGGTACACGACTTTGCTTACGGAGCAATTGGATTTGATGGTAAAAAGCCAATCAGCTTTTTACAGACTCCTGGTGCAAAAGAGACGGGAATTGAAATTTATACTCTTTCTAAAACGTATAACATGGCGGGATGGCGAGTTGGATTTGCTGTAGGAAATGAAAGTGTTGTAGAAGCTATTAATCTTCTTCAAGATCATATGTATGTCAGTCTATTTGGGGCGGTTCAAGAGGCAGCCGCCGCAGCTCTGGTGGAATCTCAACAATGTGTGAATGATTTAGTTAAGCGCTATGAATCTAGACGCAATACCTTTATTCAAGGGCTTCGAGAAATTGGTTGGGATGTTACATCTCCAGCAGGCTCCTTTTTTGCATGGCTAAAAGTTCCTGAAGGATATACTTCCGAACAGTTTTCAGATTTACTTCTTGAAAAAGCCCACGTTGTAGTGGCGCCTGGTGTAGGCTTTGGAACATATGGTGAAGGCTATGTGCGCGTAGGAATGCTGACGGATGAAGAGCGCATGAGAGAAGCAGTATCTCGAATAAAAAAATTAAATTTATTTTAAAAACGCATTGACAATCCTTTTTGAGTTGGCTTAATATGTAAGAAGTTAACGAGATTAATAACCGATAAATCCTAGCGGTATTTTGTATTTAGTATATAATCTACGAATTTAAATTAAATAAATAGCAACTTTCTTATTAAGAGTAGGTGGAGGGACTAGCCCGATGAAGCCCGGCAACCGACTTAACGCATGTTAAGCACGGTGCTAATTCTTGCAGCAGCAGCTGAGAGATAAGAAGAGCAACGAAAGCCTCTTCTTAATCACAGAAGAGGTTTTTTTTATTAACGATATTAAACAGCAAGGGAGTTTTTAGCATAATGAGCGAAATCGTTGCAAGCTACTTACTACATGATAATAAAGGGAATTTTCATAAAAAAGCGGAAGGAATCGCTTTAGGACTAACCGTCGGCTCATGGACAGATCTGCCGCTTTTAGATCAACAGCAGCTTCAAAAGCATAAAGGGCGCGTCGTGTCCGTAACTGAGCTTCAAGATTGCGAACGTGTAAACGGATATTTAGGCGGAGAAATTAAGCAGGCTATTGTCAAAATTGCTTATCCAACTGCCAACTTTTCAAGAGATTTACCGGCTATTTTAGTTACGGTTTTCGGAAAACTATCACTTGATGGAAAAGTGAAATTATTAGACTTGAATTTTCCTGATGAATTATTAGCTGAATTCCCAGGACCGCGCTTTGGAATAGAAGGTATTCGAGAGAAACTAGGCGTTTATGACCGTCCGCTTGTGATGAGTATTTTTAAAGGCGTGATTGGAAGAGATATGACGTACTTAACAACTCAGCTGCGTGAGCAAGCGCTTGGCGGAGTGGATTTGGTTAAAGACGACGAGATTTTGTTTGATAGTGAACGAACACCTTTTGAAGCTCGCGTTACAGAAGGGAAAAAAGTACTGAATGAAGTATACGAAAAAATGGGACACCGTACGCTGTATGCTGTTAATTTAACGGGACGAACGTTTGAGTTAAAAGAAAAAGCGAGAAAAGCAGCTGAGCTAGGAGCCGATGCTCTTTTATTCAACGTATTTGCTTACGGGTTAGACGTACTGCAGGCACTTCGAGAAGATGATGAAATTAACTTGCCGATTATGGCACACCCAGCTGTTAGCGGAGCGCTTACGCCGTCAGAGTTTTACGGTTTTTCAAATTCATTGCTGCTTGGAAAGCTATTGCGTTTAGCCGGAGCAGATTTCTCACTGTTTCCATCACCATACGGAAGCGTAGCGCTTTCTCTTGAAGATACGACAGGCATTGCCTACGAATTAACGCGTCCTGTATACAAATATAAGCAGTCTTTCCCGGTTCCTTCAGCAGGAATTCATCCTGGAATGGTACCGCAGCTTGTGAAGGACTTTGGAATCGACAGTATTATTAATGCAGGAGGCGGAGTTCACGGTCATCCAGACGGAGCTATCGGAGGAGGAAAAGCCTTCCGTGCGGCGATAGATGCAGTACTCTCTCATCAAACACTAGCCGAAAAAGCTGAAGAATCAAAAGAGTTGCAAAAAGCTTTGCAACTATGGGGAACAGTAGAGGTGAAAGCATGACATCCTTAAAAATCTTTTGTGACTTTGATGGAACAATTACAAATAGCGATAACATTATTGCTATTATGAAACAATTTGCTCCTCCGGAGTGGGAAAGTATTAAAGACGACGTGTTGGCACAGCGCGTCTCCATTCAAGAAGGAGTTGGGCAAATGTTTGCCTTGCTCCCCGTGGAATTAAAAGAAGATATTATTTCTTATATTTTAGAGACGTCTGCTATTCGAGATGGATTTGATGATTTTATTGCCTATACAAAAGAGCACCATATTCCGCTTTATATTGTAAGCGGAGGAATTGACTTTTTTGTAAAACCACTTTTGGGAAATCGAGTTGCAGAGGAAATGCTCTACTGCAACGGATCTGATTTTTCCGGTGAGCATATTTCCATTACGTGGCCTCATACATGTGATAAACAGTGTACAAATGACTGCGGCTGCTGTAAGCCAACGATTATTCGCCATCTTGCAGATGAAAGAGATCATACGGTTGTTATTGGCGATTCCATTACGGATTTGCAGGCTGCCAAATTAGCTGATACGGTCATTGCACGTGACTTTTTAATTGAAAAATGTGAAGAGCTATCTCTACCGTATCGTCCTTTTTCTACTTTTTATGATGTCATTCACCATTTACAAGAATTAACAGAAGAGGTGAAAGCATGAGTATTATGGCTCAGCAACGATTACACGAGCTTGCGGATATAAAAGATGAGCTGGCAGAGCGCGATTGGTTCTTCGGTACGAGCGGAAACTTAGCGATTAAAGTGGATCAAAACCCGACAACTTTCTTTGTATCAGCAAGTGGAAAAGATAAAAGAAAACGCACAAATGAAGATTTTTTATTAGTTGATCAATATGGAAAGCCTGCAGAAGACACGCATTTAAAGCCTTCTGCTGAAACGCTTTTACACGTTAAGATTTACGATTTAACGAATGCTGGGTGCAGTCTTCATGTACATACAATCGACAACAACGTGATCTCTGAACTGTACGGAGATGAAGGCGTTATTTCATTCAAAGGTCAAGAAATTATTAAGGCACTAGGTATTTGGGAAGAAGATGCGGAAATTACTGTTCCGATTATTCCGAATTACGCAGATATTCCGACACTAGCAGAAGAGTTCTCTCACCATATAAAAGGCGATCAAGGCGCGATTTTGATTCGTAATCACGGGATTACGGTATGGGGAAAAAATGCATTTGAAACAAAAAAAGCGCTAGAAGCCTATGAATTTCTATTTAGCTACCACGTCAAATTACTGTCACTTAAAGGCATTAAGCCAAAGGTGCATTTATAAAAGGAGGAAACAACAATGGCGCACATTCGCTTACATGTAAACAATAAAAGAATTGAAACTCAAGAGGAAGTATCAGCTTTTCTGGCAAACAATGAAGTTATTTATGAAAACTGGGATATTACAAAACTTCCAGAAAATCTTCGTGAAAAATATGATTTAACTGATGAAGAAAAAACAGAAATTTTAAACGCTTTTGGTGAGGATATTAAAGATATTTCGGAACGCCGCGGCTATAAAGCTCAAGATGTTATCTCGTTATCGGAATCTACCCCAAATATTGATGAATTGTTAACAAACTTTCAGCGCAAGCATATTCATACAGATGACGAAGTTCGCTTTATTGTAAGCGGTCATGGAATCTTTGTTATTCAAGGAAAAGACGGCGAATTTTTTGATGTTGAATTAGAGCCGGGCGATTTAATTTCAGTACCAGAAAACATTCTTCATTACTTTACACTAATGGAAGATCGTAAAGTAGTCGCTGTCCGAATTTTCGTGACAACTGAAGGATGGGTACCTATTTACGCATAACAATTACTTGTAAAGCATAGGTCATCATCACCCCGCTTTTACATCTTAAAAGCGGGGTATTCTTTGGATTATTATAAAACTAACTATTTTTATGTGAATAATAAGTTTAATGGGAGGAACACCATGAAAAAGAGTAAAAAAATGCTGTGGCCACTTACTTTGCTCGTGCTTCTAGTCTTTGCACTGGCTGCCTGCACGAAAGAACAGCCAAGTCTAAACGAGAAAGCACAGGCAGCTCCAGCGCAGCAAGCGGCTTCTGCTAAGCCTGTACAGCAAGAAGGAAAAAAGGTTACGAAAGATACAAAAATTGCGCTTATTTCTGAATTTACGTCAGGCACTCACGCTGCTCAGTACATAACAGGTGTGACAAAAGCGGCTAAAAAAGCRGGGGTACAGCTATCTGTTTCTGATTCAAACAATGATCAATCCAAAATGGCTGCTTATTTAGACACGGCTATTAACCAAAATGTTGACGGTATTATGATTGACCACGGCCGGGCTGAAACCCTTGAACCTGGCGTGAAGCGCGCGATTGCAAAAGGAATTCCCGTTATTGCAACAGACGTAGAATTAAAAGTAGAAGGCGTTACAACAATTGACCAAGACGATTATATGCTTGCGCTGCAGGGTCTGAAACAAATGATGCAGGACATTAATGGAAAAGGAAACATTATATATGCATTTGTTGGAGGGTTTGCGCCGATGGAAAAGCGCGACAGCATTTATAAAATTATGATGAATCGCTATCCAGATGTAAAACAAATTGCTACGTTTGGAAGCGCAACGGACAACACCTCATTAGACACACAAAATAAAATGGCAGCTGTGTTGAAGCAGTATCCAAATAAAGGAGACATCGCGGCCGTTTGGGCACCTTGGGACGAATTTGCAAAAGGAGTAACAAGAGCGATTAAAGAAGCAGGACGAGACGAGATTAAAGTGTACGGAGTAGACTTATCTGATGAAGATCTACAAATGATGCAGGCAAAAAACAGCCCGTGGAAAGCGTCAGCTGCCGTAAATCCAGCTTCAGTAGGAGAAAAGCAAGTTGATCTGCTTCTTAAAAAGATTTCCGGTCAAGAGATCCCTCGTTATTATTCCTTTGATCCGGTTTTAGTCAAACAAACAGACTTGCCTAATCAAACGATTAATATGGATCAGCTTAGTCAGTATGTAGA
>NZ_JBFULJ010000190.1:0-5878 GCF_056400385.1 Priestia sp. P5_B4 | reverse complement strand
CTTTCGCTTCATGCCTCCTGATAAATTTTTCACTTTTTCCTTCCATCTTCCTTCGAGCTGTACAGCTGAGCAAAGAGACTGAAGCTGTTCATTCGACAGAGAGCGTGAAGTCATTTTGCTCCACATTTTCATGTTTTCTTTTACACTAAGCTCTTCCCACAGCGCTATGTCCTGTGGAACGTAGCCAATGACTTCTCGAATTGCTTTTTGATTTTTCTTAAGCGATAAGCCTCCAATCGTGACATTCCCGCTTGAAGGAGCCGTAATGGTAGACAAAATAGACAGAAGCGTCGACTTACCAGCGCCGTTTGGTCCTAAAAGACCGATGACTTCTCCACTTTCTACGTTCAGGGTAACATTTGCTAACGACCGTTTTTTTCCGTATATTTTGCTAACATTGTTAATTTCAATCATTTCATGCTCCTCACATTCCACACTATTTTAAACGCGCACAAACATATACATGCAATGGAAACAGCTAGCTCTTTCCAAATGAACGTAAGCGGCAGTGCATGCTGATACAGAAGCAGATGCTGCGGAAGCCACTGACTTATTCTTTCAATCGTTGCAGAAAGCTCTCCTACCGAGAAAAAGCTCCCTCCTATTATACTGAGTCCTGTGACCATGACAACGCTGATCATATAATAAGATCCAACTCGCTGGCTTTCACTTGCAAGCCACGTGCTAAAAGCAACGCACACAATCACATAGATACACATATACAGCAGCACACCGTAAGACTCTACTCCATAAAGCCATTTAAATAGAGCAAAGCTTATGAGAGCTTGAAGCACGTATAGCACAGCATAAGCAGTGCTGACGCTTCGAATATAACCGTAAAGTCCTTTTTGCATCGTTTTCATTCGTTTGAAAAGGTGCCTCCGCTCTTTAATCATCCAATCTGATGTGAGGCAGCAAAGTAAAAGCGTAAAGAATCCCCATAGCGGCACGTATCCGGTCACTTGAGCGCTCCCTTGCTTCGTATGCTTCGTTCCTTGCGCCTCGTAATCAATTGTCATCAGCGGCTTTGGCTTCCACTGGTTATCGGTATAACGATACGCTTCTTTCCATAAATCCGGTCCTGCATGAATGTTATAAACTTTATATAAAAAACGCACTTCATTTGCCGCTTTAATATTTGTCGTTAACCTTGTCACTTCACTCGCCACGACTTCTCGAACCGCTTCTGTGGCAACGGAAGAAGGCAGCGTGAGCAAATCAATGACTCCTTGATAATTCCCCGCTTCTACTTCTTGTTGAAATCCGTTAGGAAACATAAAAATGCTGTCAATTTTATTTTTGGCCAGCTGCTTTCTCGCTTGTTCTTCGTTCAGAGAAAGAAACTGAATTTCTGTTGTTTTCTGTAGTCGATTGATCACTTGTTTAGACATTTGGCTGTGATCTTGATCGACAAGAGCAACGGGTATTTTTGAATCACTTTGTACTTTTGCTAAAAACGAGCTGCTAATAATCGTTCCTATTAAAGGTAAAAAGAAAATCATGATAACAAGCATAGGGCGCTTCAGCAGCTGCTTTATTTTTTCACTGATCATTTTCTCCACCGCCTTTGCAGCGTCATCACGTAGAAAACAGCAATAACAAAACTTCCCGCTGCCGTAATGAGAATAGGCTTAAGGTAAAGAAAAGCTTCGTTTGTGTTATATCCATCAAATTCATAAAATAACAGCTCCAAGACTCTGGTGTTGAGTGACCATTTTTGAAAACCACTCGCCCAGTCCGGTAAATAGACGACCGGCACAACATGTCCACTTAAAATCGCACTCAGCAAAATAAACAGCAAACCGGCTATTTGATAAGCTTTTTGTGATAAAAAAAGAACCTGAAGCAGTAAAAACAAACATAAAAAAGCAAACAAGCTTCCGCTTACCCCTAAAAAAAGCTCTCCGTACGTACCGGTTACAGGCAGTTTGAGTCCTTTAAGGAGACTTCCGAACAAAACGACAGAGGCCGGTAGCAAAAGAACATACAGAGCCGTCAGCTGTGCTAAATAAATGTGGACAAACGATACACCTCTTGTTTTCATTCGAGCCAGCACGGGAGAAGTCTGCGTTTCACTAGCAAGCAGCCATCCGCCGTAGCTCCAAATCATAAGCAGCAAAGCAGCAAAAGACAGGACATAATATTGCTTCATATCCTGCTGAAAGAAACTCGTTTCTATTTGTTCATCAAATAAACTTCCTCGATCTAACACGTGAAGCCCAAACGTCACCAAGCTCTTCTTAAACTCTGCGCGTCTATTTTCATCGGAAACATTTTCTTTTTCTAAAAAGGCATCAACCGTATTAATACCGCTTTGAGCAGCTGATGTGTAGTCGACTGCACTTTCCATCACATAGCGAAACAGCTGTGACTGAAGCGGCTTATTGCTATTCCCAATGACGTGTAAAGGCTGATTTTTCCCATGAGCAATATCGTGACTAAAACCTTTTGGCAGCGTCACAATGGCTGCCACTTTATTTTGCTGTAGCAGCTGTTTAGCTTTCTGTTCATTCGTGTAAAGAGGCTTCATGATCTTGCGAAGCTTACCTTCAGTCAGCTGTTCGATGACGTACTTCGTTTGTGCAGTGTCATCTTTATCCACAATTGCCACGGGGAACCGATTTACTCTCTCCTCACCTTGCATGGTCTGACTAATAATGATCCCTGCTCCAAGTAAAAACAGAGCAGGGATCATTATTAGCAGTATGAGAGATTTTATATTTTTCAATAGAGCTTTACATGTAAAAAGAGTCAAAGAGAAATATATCTTCATCTGCTTTGCACCTTTTAGTAACCAGCGGTTCCCATATTCATCATGAGACCTTGAACATTTTTAGCGAAATTTTCTTGAATCGACAGCATATCTTCAGGCGTTACATCTTTTACATTTGTTGCATTAGACGCATCAAGCTCTGGAATAGCTGCTGATTTTTTTAATTGAGAAGCAGAGTCAATTTTTAACGTAACGTTTGCCGGATCTGCTTTTGGTCCTATTTTTGTACGAATATCAAACGAATAATCTGCTTTTCCTTTTGAAGCACTTATTGCTTGATTCTGCTTTACTTCCCCGTTTACTACTAGATCTTCTTGATCACCTAAGTCTAAAGAGAAAGTACGGTCAGCCGTTTGTTTCGCATCGGTTTTACCATTGATTACCGAATCCATTTTAAACGTCATATTCGTGTCTTCATCTTTTGAATCTTTTGTTAACAAATGAATAGACATGTTTTCTTTTCGTTTTTCACTTTCCGTTGTTACGTTATTTTTCATATCAAACGTAAACGCATCATCGGTAGTGCTATCCGCTAAAACTGCTTTAAACTGCTTAGCTGTTTTGTTATCTTCATACGGAATATTTTTAGTTACTATGTTAAGTTTTCCTTTATCGTTAGAAGCATTTTTTACGCCCATGTTCATATCTCGAGCTACCACAACATCATCTTGAACGTACACAGTTGATTTAACACCGCCAGGGTAAGTCGTATCTTTTGCTTCTTTTTGGAAGTCTTGAAGACTTTCTTTTACTGATTTTTTCAATTCTTTTGGATCTGCCATATCTTTTAATTCTGGATTCGTTGCTGCCGAAGATTTAAACAGCTTAGATACGTGATTTGCATAGATGGTATGAAGCTTGTCATCTTTTGCTACCTTCGCAATAAGCTTATCCATAAATTGTTTTGTTTCTTTATCAGACATGTTAAGCGTCACGCTTGTTAACTGAAGCGTTTTGCCATTTGTTTTATAATCCACATTTTTTTCTTTGGTAAAATAATCGCTGTCTAGCTCCTCATAAATGAACGTTCCATACTCTTTTGCAATGTAGGTCTTTTCTTTTTCCGTTAACTTTAAGTCTTCTAAACTMACGTTGCTTGTGTTAATATCAAGCGTTTCAGGACCTGAATAAGAAGGATCGAACTTACGCGCTACCTGTCCATATTCGTCTAAGTTTAAATAGAAATATTCATTTGCTAGAATCGGGGCTTTAAAGCCTATTCTTTCTTTCGTTTGAAACCCTTCTAGGTCAAGCGCTTTTGAACCGCCGATATTAAGAGCCAGTGAACCGTATCCTTCACTTTTTTTCGGATCTTGTTCCGCTTTAATTTTAATTTCAGCTTTACTGATAAGATCTTGAATCATTTTAAAGCTTGGATCATAGGAAAGTGAATCCATGTTAAAGCCGCCTTTGATAGTAGCATTTGTAGTAGAAGGCTGCTTCATCGCTTTTTCCTGATAAGCCATCGTTTCACTGTACTTTGTTTCTAATTCATCAGCTGCTTTTTGATACGTATTTACTTCAGAAATTAAGTATAATTGCTTAGGAGATTTTTTAAATACCGTAGCAAATGTAATTGCTCCTCCAATAATCACAATTAAAGCTGCTAAAATGATAATCCATTTAGCCGGTGCTTTTTTGGGAGCGGGCGCTGTTTCTAGCGAAGCCGCTGTTTCGTCTGTTGTTCTGTTTTGATCTTTCTCACTCATCTACACCAGAACCTCCTATGTATTTTGTTAGTCACTTTGTACATGATAAGGAATGGTTTCCATAAATTCTACTACTTCGACAAAATAAGACAATAATTAGTCCGATAAACCGATGTCTTTCGGTGCAATATCGTGTGCAAAGTACTCTACTTAAGTACCCAATATATTGAAAATAAAACCAATTATTCAAAACTATCTCAATAACTATTAAAATGGGCAAATGACTTAACTTCTTATTTTATTACAATATATTCCTATTTTTAAGCATTTACACCTAAGAATTACGAATCGGCACTTTTCTATAGTCGATCTCTTTTTCCTTTAATCACATACAGGTGATATCTATGTACGCCTTTATGAAAAGATGATAAAAAAGCAGCGTTTTGTTCTGGTTCGAAAGGGAAATAATATAAGAAAGCTTTTTTCTTGCCGGTGATATAAAAATCGAGTAAAGTATTGCTAAATACATTTTACACAATTTAATTTGAGAATAGAAAAAGGAGGATATCATTATGAATATACGCGTCACTCCTTCTGCAAAAGAAGCGTTGCGGAACGTAGAACAAAATCAAATGATTCAGCTTTCTTTTGATCGAGGAAGCTGCGATATTGTTAATACAATTTATGAAATGAAGATCATCTCAAAGCGCAGCCTTCAACCCTATGAAAAAGTTGTAACGGTTGAAGACTTAGAATTTATTGTTGATGACGACATGGAAGAAGTGTACGACAATGAGCTGGTAATTGATCACGCAGCAGGTGCTTTTATCTTCAAAAATCACAACCAAATTTTTAATAACCGCGTAGGATTGCGCTATATCAATTCATAGAAAAAAGCAGGGAGCTAACTCCCTGCTTTTTTTCTTGCATATGTTAGGAAACTCGCTTCTATCGATTGACCTTTAAGCGCTCTTGGATAAATAACAACACGTTCACAAGGCTGTTTTCTTCATATACATTAACCTGCTGACGCTTAAATTCTCCTTGTTCATGGTAGTAAATAATATCTCCCGTCCCTTTGTCTTCATTCATATGTAAATGAAAACTAAGCGGCGTTGCCAAAATAGATCCGTCTTCATCTCGCTGAAGAATTTGACAAAGCGTTTGATTTCCTTGTTTTTCAGATAAAAAGTCATAGCCAAATTGACGTGCTAACTTTTCCACTTGTGCAGCAATAAGAGCTGTAATCTGTTGATTGTCTTTCATAAGCAGTATTTCTCCTTACTTCATCTCATTAGGGTTTTCTTCTTAGTATACTATACCTTAAACTTCTGGAGCTAACGACTTAACCTGTGCAAATCATGACCACATGTCCATCCGGATCTTTTATGGTAAAAACGAAAAATCTTCAAAAGAAGTAATCGGAGAATCAATCGTATAGTGCAGCCCTTTAACA